>JBNNED010000129.1:0-2933 GCA_050285825.1 Verrucomicrobiales bacterium
GCGTCGCAAGCGCTGAGGCCAAGCGACCGGATCAGGTAGGGCTTGCCGGGCTAGAATTTGGCGTTCCGGAGGGTGTTGAGGAGCTTTGTTCCGGTGGGAAGGTGGTGGAAGCTGGCGCGGTGGCGGCGGGCGTCTTCCTGCCAGTTCTGAAAGTGTTGTTGATACCGTTGTCGGTAGTGCTGGAGCTGGCGGGGGCTGAGGTGATGGGCTTCGGCACGGGTCGTTTCGGCGTCGATGAACTGCTGGGGGCCGTGCCAGGCGGGGTCGCTTTCGGCGGGGTCGTAGGGAGCGAGAATGAGGCAGTGGGCGGCGTTCGGGGTGAGGGATTTGAGGAGGCGGGCGGGAGAATCGGGGGTGAGGAGGTCGCTGATGAGGATGCGGAGGCTGCGGGGTCGCAGGGGAGGGAGGGCTGGCAGAGTGGCGGGAAGCTCGGGGGCGGGAGGGGGGATTTGGGCAAGCCAGCGGGAGGTGCCCAGTTCGGCGGCCGGGAGGAGGCGGGGTTGGGGAAGGAGGAGGTGGAGGCGGATGTGGAGTTGATCGAGGAGGGCGCTTTGGTGGACGAAGAGGAGGAGGGAGAGGCTGAGTCGCGCCTTGGCGTCGGGGTGAAACATCGAGGGTGAGGGATCGAAAAGGAGATCAAGGAGCGGGCGGGTTTCTTCCTGGTATTGTTTGAGGGTGTGTTGACCGGTGCGGGCGTAGGCGGACCAGTTGAGGTGACGGATGTCGTCGCCGGGTTGATATGGCCGGTGGTCGTGGAAGTCGGGTGAGGCTCCGGCGCGTGGGGCGGCGCGGTGGCCGGGATGGGCGGAGGGGCCGGGGAGGGAGTGTGGGAGGCGGAGGACCCGGGCGACTTGCCGGGCTTCGCCGAGAAGTTGCTGGTAGGACTCTTCGGAAACAATCATGGTTTAGCCCGTGGCATTTTCTTCGTGCTGGCGGATGGCGCGCAGGGCGCGATGGAGCGGAGGCGCGAGGAGAAGGAGGTAGATGAGATTGACGAGGGCGAGGGGGAGGAGGGTTTTGGCTCGTAGATTTTCGTCGTAAAGGATGTTGAGTTGGGTGAGCGGGAGGGGGACGAAGGGGAGGTGGGTGATGTCGGAGGAGCTGGTCGTGGTCAGGTTTTGCAGGGTGAGGAGGAAGGAGATGAGGAAGCTGGCGATGGTGAGGATGAGGATGAGGGCGCGGGGTCTTGGGTAGCGGGTGGCGAGGAGGCGGCTGGCCAGGGCGCAGAGGAGGAGGTGGCCGGAAATGGTCAGGAAGATCGGGAGGTGGGTGGTTTTCAATGGAGTGGTGCGGAGGGCGAGCAGGGTGAGGGCGAGGAGGAGGAGGAGGTAGAGGGTGCCGGTGGCCCAGCCGGGGTAGAGGAGCCGACCGAGAAGGCGGCCGGCGGTGTGGAAGCGGAGAAAGGAGCGGCAGACGGGGGCGGGTTGGAAATTGGCTTCTTCGAGGAGGTCGAAGGCGAGGAGGGAAATGAGAATAAGTGAGAGGCTGAGGAAGGCGGTCGGGTGGTGGGGGGCGAGGGGGAGGATGCCGAGGAGGAAGTAGGCGGCGGCGGTGAGTCGCCTCCGGGTGGCGAGGTTTTCGGCGGGCGGAGCGATGGAGGCGGCTCCGTTTTCGAGGCTGTGGTAGGCGAGGTAGAGGGTGCCGAGGAAGAAGGCGAGGGTGCCGGTGAGGAGACTGGCACCGGGGCTGCCGGTGAAGAGATCGAAGAGATCGCCGGGGGCGATAAAGCTGAAGAGATTGATCAGGAGGGGCAGCCCGAGGAAGAGAAAGAGGGCGGGCAGGATGAAGCGAAGGAGGGTCGATTGATGACCGGAGAGCCCGATGGCCAGGGCGGTGAAAATGGCGGAGAGGTAGGTGAGGAAAACGAGGGTGAAGAGCTCGGCGGCGAGGTTCATACCGCCCAGGAAGTAGCGCATGATGAGGAAGGGCAGGATGGTGCTGAGGAGGAGGAGCGTTTGCGTGAAGAGAGAGGACCATTTCCCGAAGGCGATCCGCCAGGAGGTGAGACGGGTGAGGAGAAGGAGGTCGATGGTGCGGGCTTTGCTTTCGGATGAGAGGGCGGTGAGGCCGCGCAGGGGCTGGAGGATGAGGGCGGTGAGGCCGTAGAGGGTGAAGATGAGGGTCGAGAGTTCGCTGCCGTCACTTTGGCCGCTGCGGTTGTTGGCGGTGAAGGCGAGGGTGGCCAGGGTGAGGCCGAGGAGGAGGGCGCTGAGGAGGAGGGTGAAGGCGTGGGTGCGGAGTCCTTGACGGAGTTCTTTGACGAGGACGGGGCCGAGTTTTTCGGGGAAGTCGGCGAGCTGGCGGATTTCGGGGCGGAGCTCGTCGCCGGTGGATTCTGGATTCATGGCGGGTGCTTAATTGGAGGGAAGGGCGGGGGTGGGAGTGAGTTCGGCGAGGAGGTCGATGAAGGCGTTTTCGAGGTTTTTTTCTTCGCGGCGGAATTCGTAGATGGGGAAACCGGCTTTGAGGAGGCGGGTGAGCAGTTGGTGGGCGTGGGCGGGATCGGAGTTGTCGAGTTCGAGGCGGGCGGAGTTCATGCCGGTGGAGCTGAGAGTGAGGCCGGGGTGGAGCTCGACCCACTCGGCCAGGCCGGGGGCGGCTTCGCTGAAGCGGAGGTGGTAGTGGACGCTTTGCGTGGGTTGCTGACGGCGCAGGAGGGAGTCGGGATCCCCGTGGTGGATGAGGCGGCCTTCGTTGATGAGAAGGAGGGAATCGCACATTTCGGCGAGTTCGGAGAGAATGTGGGAGGAGAGAAAGATCGTTTTGCCTTCGTCGGCGAGGAGACGGATGAGCTGCTTGAGTTCGGCCCGCGCTTTGGGGTCGAGACCAGCGGCGGGTTCGTCCATGATGAGGACGGGGGGATCGTGGAGGAGGGCGCGGGCGAGTCCGAGGCGCTGGGTTTGGCCTTTTGAGAGCTTGTTCGAGAGGCGGGT
>JBNNED010000130.1:0-5790 GCA_050285825.1 Verrucomicrobiales bacterium
TCCGGATCGGGGAGGTGATCGGTGATGCGCACGCTGAGCAGGCCGCCCTGGACGTGGAGGCGGAGGGTGGCGGCGGTGTCTCCGGTGGCGCGGGCGCGGTGGACGTTGCCTTCCAGGCGGACGCGCCGGTAGTGGAAGCGACCGGAGCGGAGTTCCTTGAGGTCGGGGGTGATGGGCGGCGGGGGCGGGCCGTCGGAGAGGACGGTGATGCTGCGGGCGCGGATGCCGCCGATGTAGAGGCCGGGAATGCGGACGCCTTTGATTTCAAGAACCTGCCCGGCTTGGTATTGCGAGGGGTTCGGGGTGGAGTTGAGAAAGGTGGCTCCGGTCTCGTCTTCCAGAAAAATCGTGCCGGAGGGATCAATGAAGCTGACGGTGGCGATGAGGGCGACCTCGGGTTGCTGGTCGGGATTATTGGAGGGAAAGCCGGCCACGGCGCTCGCGGTGCTCAAAGGTTCCGCGAGCGCTCCGGAAGCGACGAGAAGCCAGGCGAGGAGGGCGAGGAGACGGGCCATGCTTTACTGAGGGCTGGCGATGCGGAGTTGGGTGCAGAGCCAGAGGGTGAGGTTTCCCACGGGGTAGGCGAGATCGACGTAGTAGGCGTAGTGCTCCTCGGTGGGGGCGGGGTGGGTGAGGTGGATCTTGCCCTCGGCATCGACCTCCACCGGCTTGGAATGCCAGCGGGAGTCGCGGAAGTCCCTGCTCTTTGAGGTGGCATACCAGAGGCGGGCTTCGCGCGGTGGGGTGTTGGTGCTGACTTCGAGTTGGAGCTCGCCGTCCGGGGTGTCGCCGTGCTGCCAGGAGATTTCGGGGGGCAGTTTGCCGTCGAGTTGGAGGCGGACGAAGGCGGAGATGTTGTCGATGGCCCGCATGGGGTCGGTTTTTTCGCCGTTTTCGTCGATTTGCGTCAAGCCGTGGCCGGCGTTGGGCGAGTAGGAGATGTACTTGGGTCCGGGGATGCCGTCCCAGTAGAGATTGAGGGCATCGGTGGACCAGTAGCGGTCGTTATTACCGAGGACGACGAGTTTCGGCTGGGTGAATTTTTCCCGGTAGGAGTAGGGATCGACCATGCGCCAGAGCCGGCGGGCGCGCTCGGTGTCGGGCATGGGGACGAGGCCGCGCTTGGTGTAGGGCGAGATTTGTTCGCTGGGTCCACCGAGGCTTTTTTTCTGGTGATCGAGTTGTTCGTTGATGTTGAGGACGTCGATGACCATGGGAGCCAGGGCGGTGACGCGGGGGTCGGCTGCGGCGGTGAGCCAGGTCGTCCAGCCGCGTTTGGAAGCACCCGTGACGATGAATTCCGAAATGGGCTTTTCCCACTCGGCGGCGGTGAATTCCTCGATGCTGTCCATCGCTTTGACGAGGCTTTTGACCATGGGGAAGAGGAGGGGCCAGGTGGCGTCTCCGGTGTCGAGATAGCGGATGAAGGTCTCCGCGATAAGGTCGTCTTCTTTGAGGCCACCGAAGAGAGGTTGTTTCGGGATGCCGAGGAGGACAGCGACGGGGGCGTTGATGCGTTGGGCGAGGGTGGCACCGAGGGTGAGGCTGCCGGGCTTGCGGATGTTGAAGGAGCCGCCGCTGTTGACGAGAAGGATTTTTTCGCCCGCCGGCGCACTGTGCGGTTTGACGAGGAGGAGGTCGTGTGTCCAGGGAATGCCTTGCCACGTTTGGGATTGTAGCTTGATGAGCCAGACGTCCGACTCGCCGACGGTGATTTTTTTCAACATCTCCCAGCTTGTGCTCTCGTCTTTTAAATCGAGATAGGCCTGCAGCTCGGTGGGGGCGCTTTCTTTGGCGGTGAGCGGAGAGCAGAGGAAGAGTGGGAGGAGAAACTTGAAACAGAGGGTTTTGGCGATTCTCATGGGCTGATATTGCGGGTGTGAGGAGATCTGTCGAGAAAAAGCGGTGTGGGCGGGAGCTGATCGGGCTTGAGTGAGGGACAGGGAGAGGTTAAAGGAGGGGGCGTTCAGGAAAGGAACGACGCAAGTTTATGGGAAGAGCATTCGAATATCGGAAGGCCTCGAAGGAGGCGCGTTGGGGTAAAATGTCACGGATTTTCCCGAAGTTGGGCAAGTCAATCACGATGGCGGCGAAGGATGGCGGGAGTGATCCGGCCTCCAATGCCAAGCTGCGCACGGCGATCATGAACGCCAAGGCGCAGAACATGCCCAAGGACAACATCGAGGCCGCGATCAAGCGGGCGGAGGGCAAGGACGAAGCTGCCATCAGCGAGGTCAACTACGAAGGCAAAGGCCCGCACGGAGTCTTGGTTTACGTGGAGTGCGCCACGGACAACACGAACCGCAGCTTCACCAATGTGCGCACGATTTTTAATAAAAACGGCGGCCAGCTCGTGCAGAACGGGGCGCTGGAGTTCATGTTCGACCGCAAGACGGTGATCGAATTCAACACCGAAGGGCTGGACCTCGAAGAGATCGAGCTGGAGTTGATCGACGCCGGTCTGGAAGAGCTGGAAGCTGAGGACGAGCTGGGCCTTGCCTATGGTGACTTCACCAGTTACGGCACCTTGACCGCGAAAATGGAAGAGCTGGGCGTGAAGATGGAAAAAGCGGCGCTGGAGCGCATTCCCAACAACCCCACGGCCTTCACGCCCGAGCAAATCGCGGAAATCGACGAACTCATCGACAAGCTGGAAGACGACGAAGACGTCCAGGCGGTTTACACCAACATCGACCGCTGAGGCGCAGGGGATGGGGCCTCAGGCCCTGAGTCGAGTGGTGCTGATGCTCTTGGGAGGATTGAGCTTGACCTCGGAGAGGTTCTGGCTAGCTTCTTTGTCACTATGAAAAAACCGCTCTTGAACTGTGCCGCTCTTCTTCTCTCCGCAGGCTCCCTCCCCGCTGCCAGCATCAGTTTTAATGTGACAGGTGCGGTCTCTGGCGAGATGGGGCCGACGGAAACCGCCGGGGTGAACAGCGTGGCGAATTGGAATAATTTGTTAGGTTCCTCGACAGCTGGCGGACCGATTAACGGTTCCTTGACCACTGTGAGAGACGATAGTGGAGCTGTCTTGGCCACAAGCACGATTTCCTGGACGGGCACCGGCCAAGCGAATGCGGGGAGTGGAGGCACGAATGATCAGAAGATGTTCGAGTCCGAGTGGGACTTGTTCGACAGTGGGAGCAACACGGGAGTGGTCGATATGACCTTTACGATTACGAACATTCCCTACGCTGTATATGACGTGTACTATTACGTGCAGGATGCGAGTAATGCGGAAACTCGCGGGGGTGATGTGGAGGCCAATGGCACACTGAAATCGATTCGCATGTATAACTCTCCCCAAGGTGGTGGGACGCTCTACCAAGAAGCAGATAGTCCTTTCACTTATAATGAGGCCACAACGGATTTGGGCACGTACCTTCGTTTGGAGAATATTACCGGAAGCACTCTGACCCTGACCGTGAGCAGTAAGAATCCCAGCACTCCTCGTCTACGGATGTCGGGTTTTCAAGTGGTAGAAGTGCCGGAACCCAGCGGAGCCGCTCTCGTCGGACTGGGCGTTCTCGTTTCTCTGACCCGGAGAAAGCGCTGAAGCAGAAACTTTGCTTGCCGCTTCGTAGCAAGGAACTTAGGCGTCCCGCCTGAGGTTTGCTTGGGCGAGGTCCCGAAAAAAGCGGCGATGACTCGCCGCAGTCAAAAGCGCGGGCGCGCTCTCTCGCCTCAGGCAAACATGCCGATCACCTTCGCAGTGAAGATGATGAAGGTGATGATGTGGAGAACGATGTAGATTTTCGCGCAGAGTTCGATGGCGGAACGGGTCATGACGGGATGGAAATAGGGTGAAAAGCGGGGGCGGGTCAAGTGGGATTTACGCCGGAATCACAGCTTTGGTTTGCCGGGGTTGACGGGGGGCTGCCAGGCCGGGGCGGCGTGGAGTTTCGTTTTTCGTTTGTAGATGCGTTCTTTGGTGGCGATGTAGAGGGTGCTGCCGTGGAGGGCGCAGTAGTTGATGCGGCCGTCTTCGATGCGGGGTTTGGGGAGGACGAGGTTCACACGACCGGGCTGGTCGAAGATTTGCACTCCGGTGGCGGTGCCGACGAGAAGGTGGCCGTTCGAGGCGACGCATTGGCCGTCGAGCGTGCAACTGCGGTCGTCGGTGGGGCGGTGGGCGTGGAAGTAGGCCTGCTTGTGCCGGAGTTTGCCGTCGGGCTGGATTTGATAGGAGTGAATGAAGGGGCCGTCGAAGTGGCAGACGAAGAGGAGGGATTGATCGGCGCTGAGGCCAATGCCGTTGGGTCCCTTGAAGTCCTCGTCGACAATCGTGTGGCGGCGGGTGGGGAGGTGGATGTGGTGGATTTTCCCGGCGGCGGGATCGGTGAAGTAGAGCTGGCCGCTGTGGGAGATGACGAGGTCGTTCGAGCGGTGACCGGCGAGGACGACTTCGTGTTTGCCGGTGGCGAGGTCGTAGGCGCGGATTTCCTTGGCTCCGCCTGAGGCGGTGTAGAGGGTTTTGCCATCGGGGCCGAGGGCGATGCCGTTGGCATTTCCGCTCTCTTTGGCGAAGAGGGAGAGCTCGCCGTCAGGGCTGAGGCGGTAGATTTCGCTATCGGGGACGTCGGTGAAATAAAGGGTGCCGTCGGCGCTGAGAGCGAGCCCTTCGGCCCAGTTGTGACCCTCGGAAACGACTTCCCAGTCTTCGCCCGGAATGAGCCACTCGGCGGCGCGGGATTGGGCTTGATCGAGGTGGGTCGTGACGGGCGTTTTTCCGTGATCCTGCCAGAGCCAGCGCAGGGCGTCCGGCATAAGGGCGTTGCCGTGCTGGCGGTTGTGCCCGCCTTCGCCCCAGACGTGGGTGTGCTCGTATCCGGCGAAGGCGAGGGCGCGTTGCATGGTCTGATTGGCCATCCACCAGTCGCCGCAGTAGATGTTGAGGTCTTTCGTGCCGCCCTGGAGGAAGATGCGCAGCGGTTTGGGCTCGGTTTCACGGATGAGGGTGGGGTAGTCGTGGCCGTTGCGGAGGCCGACGTAGGTGCCGATCATGGAATAGACGCGGCGAAATTGGTCGGGGCGTTCCCAGGCGACGGTGAAGGCGGCGATGGCGCCGGATGAGGCACCGCTGATGGCGCGGTCGTCGGGATTCTCCGAGATTTTCAGGGCGTGCTCTTTCGTGAGCTTGGGCAGCATTTCATCGATGAGAAAGGTGGCGTAGCGCGGGCCCATCGAGTCGTATTCGAAAGAGCGGTTGAAGCGCGGCTGCGCTTGATCGTGCGGTGCGGGGACGACCCCGGGGTTGATGAAGAGCCCGATCGTCACGGGCATGTCGCCGGCGTGGATGAGGTTGTCGAAAATGGTGGGGAGATAGCCGGGTGACTTCGGGTTGTTGACGTAGCTGGAGCCGTCTTGGAAGACCATGAGGCAGGCCGGTTTTTCGCCATCGTATTGGGCCGGAACATAAAGCCAGTAATCGCGCTCGGTGCCGGGAAAAGTCGTGGAGAGATCGAGTTGGTGCTTGGTGAGCTTTCCCTGGGGGACGCCTTCCTGCGGGAGGGAATCCGGGTGGCGGGGGTAGGATTCTTCCGCGGGGAGCGGGAGGAGCAGGAGGAGAAAGAGCTTGAGAATGAGAAAGGGGCGCATCGTTGGCATGGGATGAAGTTGGTGGAGAGTGGGGTCTTATTCGGCGGCTTCGTCGGCGCGGCTTTGAGCGAACTGGAGGCGGCGACCATGCCAGTTTGGGGCGATGATGTTGATGAGTTCGTATTCCGCCTGGCCGTCGGCGAGCGTTTTCGTGAATTTCAGGCGGGCGGTGACCCGGACCAGCCCGTCGGG
>JBNNED010000131.1:0-3659 GCA_050285825.1 Verrucomicrobiales bacterium
CGGAGATGAGATCGCCGACGACGCCTTTTTTCACCTGCTCCAGCGTTTCCAGGTAGGAATTCTGGTAGTGGCGCTGCAAGCCGCAGACGACTTTCAGGTTTTTCTCATCGGCTTTCTTCGCCACTTCAAGCACCTTGCGGATCCCCGGGGCATCGGTCGCCACCGGCTTTTCCATGAAGACGTGTTTGCCTTTTTCCACGGCGTATTCGAAGTGATACGGGCGGAAACCCGGAGTGGTCGCCAAAATCACGACATCGGCTGCGTCGATCGCCTCGCGGTAGGCGTCAAAGCCATCGAAAATCCGTTCGTCCGGCACATCAACCTGCTTCGGAAACTTCTCTTTCAGGCGCTTGACCACGCTCTCGGCAGTGTTCCGGAAGGCGTCGGCCACCGCGACCAATTTCGTGCCGCCGGATGTGAGCGTCTGTGAGGCCGCTCCCGTGCCGCGTCCGCCGCAGCCCACCAGGGCCACCTTGATTTCCGAACTTCCGTTCACTTGGGCATAGGAAGCCACCGGCAGACTCGCCGCCAGCACGCCGCCAGCCTTGAGAACTCCGCGTCGACTCGTCAGATCAAATTTGTTTTCAGTCATCGGCCTAAAAATACCTCATTTTCCGCCCTGTCTATCAACTAAATTCCACGACAACCCGGAATCTCTCCAAATTTTCCGTTTCATTTCCGCCGAAATAGGCTTCTTTCTCCCCAAGCATCATGCTCAGCCCCGAGGAAACCCAACGCTACGCCCGCCAGACCCTGCTCAAGGAAATCGGGACGGAAGGACAGGAAAAGCTCAAGCAGGCCTCCATCCTCCTCATCGGCACGGGAGGCCTCGGCTCACCGGCCGCCACTTACCTGGCCGCCGCCGGCGTGGGTCGCATGACCCTCATTGACGACGACAGCGTCGAGCTCTCCAACCTCCACCGCCAGCCCATTCACGACAGCGATCAGGTCGGGCAGCCCAAACTCGACTCCGCCCGCCGCCGCCTCCTCGCCATCAACCCGCACCTCGAGCTCACCACGCACCAGGGACGATTCACCGCCGGGAACGCCCTCGAACTTCTCGCCCCGCACGATCTCATCCTCGACGGCTCCGACAACTTTCCCACGCGCTTCGCCGCCAACGACGCCGCCTTTTTCCTCAAAAAACCTCTCATCCACGGTGCCATCTTCCAGTTTGACGGGCAGCTCACCACCTTCGCCCCCCACCTCGGCGGTCCCTGCTACCGCTGCCTCCTTCCCGAGCCCCCGCCCCCCGGCGCCGTCCCCTCCTGCGCCGAAGCCGGCGTCCTCGGCGTGCTCCCCGGCATCATCGGCTCGCTCCAGGCCATGGAAGCCCTGAAATTCCTCCTCGATCTCGGCACCCAACCCCTCGGCCGCCTCATCCACTACCAAGCCCTCAGCTCATCATTCCGAGAACTCAAAATCAAACCCGACCCGAATTGCCCGCTCTGCGGCCAAAATCCCAGCATCACCGCACCCATCTCCTACGAACACAGCTGCTCCATGAACGACTACAAAGAAATCTCGACTAACGACTTACGCGACATCCTCACTCAAGGCACCGACGCCATTCTCATCGATGTCCGTGAGCAGGAAGAATACGACCTCGATCACATCCCCGGCTCCCGCCTCATCCCCCTCAGCACCTGGCCGGCCACCATCGAGCACCTCGACAAAAACGCCTCCTACCTCGTCCATTGTCAAAAAGGCATGCGCAGCGCCCGCGCCTGCCAATACATGCTCGCCAACGGCTTCCAGGACGCCACCAACATTGCCGGTGGCATGGACGCGTGGAACTCATAACGCCATTTTTTCACTTTTCCGTTGCCAAGCCTCAGAAAATATTCTCCAATCATCAACGTAATGAGAAAACTCCTACTAATCACACTCGCAATCGTCGCCAGTGGAGTTGCCCAAGCCGACATCCAAGCGCCTCCGGGCAGCAAATACACCTCCAGCCGCAAGCTGGGTCGCGCCATCGGTAACATCCTCTACGGCATCATCGAAATCCCCGAGCAAATCGTCCGCAAAACGGACACCGAAGGACCTGCCTCCGGCTTTTCTCATGGCGTTGTTGACGGCACCCGCCGCTCCTTCAAGCGCCTCGGCTACGGTTTCTACGAGCTCTTCACCTTCCATTGCCCGACTTACCACGGCACCTTCAAACCACCTTACACCCGTTGCGGTGCCGATGATCGGATGGAAATGAATCCCCGTGACGGCCTCTCCGAGTTCCCACCGGCCCTCGGCTTCGAGACCTACTACCGTCACTCCCGCACCCAGAAGTGGTAAGCGGATCAAGTCACCGAACTTTTCCAAAGCCATCCCATCGCGGGGTGGCTTTTTTCGTGCCCGCCAGACAATGCCCGTTCCTCTCATCTCCGCCCGTACTCGATCAGGAACGCCATGCACCGCTTGGCTTGAGACCTGAGTTGGGCTCCTCATGACATTGCCGAGCTAAAGAGAGCACTTAGTTGGCCGACCGGCTCATGGCCATCGCAGATGATGACGGGAAAAAGGAGCGAAGGAAAAAGAAAAATGGTGCTCGATACTGGATTTGAACCAGTGACATCTTGCGTGTGAAGCAAGCGCTCTACCACTGAGCTAACCGAGCACATAACGCCTTGGCGCGGGGAGGGATTACCCGAAAAGGGAGCGCATGGCAAGAAAATCACGCAAAAAATTCTCTTTTCTCGCCAATGAGCCGAAATAAGTTTACTAAGTTGAACGAATGACCGCCGATCTGGAAGAAGAGCGCTTCATCTCCTTTCTCAAGGACGAGAAGAACGCTTCTCCGCGCACCGTCGAGAACTACGCCCGCGCCTTCACCGCCTTCCGCCAGTGGCTGCCCGAAGAACTCCCCTCATGGCGCTCGCTGGAAGCCGACCACTTCCGCCGCTATCTTTACCAGCTTTTAAAGGACGGCTTGGCCCGCGCCACCATCCGCCTGCGCTTTTCCGCCTACCGTTCTTTTTTTAAATTCCTCGTCCTCCGCCACGGTTACCCGCGCAACCCGGCCTCGGAAATCGAACTCCCCAAAGCCCAAAAATCCCTCCCCGTCGTCCTCAGCCTGAGCCAGATCGAAGAACTGCTCGCCCTCCCCGCCACCCTCCCGCATGCCCCCCAGGCTCCCGCCTGGCTCCCCGCCCGCGATCTCGCCATCATGGAGCTCTTCTATTCCAGCGGCTTGCGACTGGCCGAGCTGGCCTCTCTCGACGTCCCGCATCTCGATTTTCAAAACGCCTCGGTCCGCGTTCTCGGCAAAGGCGCGAAAGAACGCCTGCTCCCCGTCGGCTCCCACGCCCTCGACGCCCTGCAAGTCTATCGCCACCAGGCCGGCGTCCACGAAGGCCCGCTCTTCATCTCCAAGCTCCGCAAACGCCTCTCCACCCGCGCCATCAACAACCTCCTCCAAAAATACCTCGCCCACTCCAGCATCCCTTTCAAGGTCACCCCGCACAAACTCCGGCACAGCTTTGCCACCCACCTCCTCGATCACGGAGCCGACCTCCGCTCCGTCCAGTCGCTCCTCGGCCACGCTTCGCTCTCGACGACGCAAATCTACACCCACGTCACCAAGGAGCGCCTGCGCAGCGCCTACGACCAAGCCCACCCGCGGGCGAAGTGAGCCGCCTGATCAAAGCCCGTTGCAATTTTCC
>JBNNED010000132.1:0-7501 GCA_050285825.1 Verrucomicrobiales bacterium
CGAGACCCCGCTTTTTTCCGCGCCACCCTGATTCATGAAAGGCTACCTTATCGACCCGGCGGGTCAGCCCTTGGCCGAGCTGCCCAAGGCCGATTTCCCGATCTCGTTTCAAAACTCCCAACTCCTGCCCGGGCAGGCGACCGGCCAGCTCGTTCTCTGGCTCCACTGGGACGCCCAGCGCTGTTCGTGGTCGGTCGGCCAACACCATCCCGAGCTGTTCCTCGACGGCTCGCCCGCCCGCTTCGCCCCGCGCCAACTGGCCCGTGAATCGATCTTCCAGCTCGGCGGCCTGCAGTTCACCCTGCGCCAGGAGCTCGACCTCCCGAAATGGGGCGACAAAGCGGCCAACACCCACCTCATTTCGCCCAAAACAAGCCCCATCACGATCGGGCGCGGCGAGGCGGAAGGGACCGGAGACGGCTCGCGCTTTTCTCTCGATCCCGACGCCCGCATCATTTCCAGCCAACACCTGCGCCTGAGCTGGCAGGACGGCTCCTGGCAGGCCGAAGACCTCTCCCGCAGCGGCACGGAGCTCAATGGCAGCCTCTTCAGCAAGGCCGAGCTGGTTTACGGCGACCGCCTCCGCGTCGGCCCGTATCAATTGGAATTCCGCGGCGACCGCCTCCTGCGCATCGACCACCTCCAGAGCGGAAAAGTGCAGGCCCGCGAGCTCGGCGTCGTCGTCAAAGACCGCCAAAGTGGCAAACCCCTGCACATCGCGCGAAACGTCAGCCTCGACATCGAGCCCGGCGAGTTCGTCGGTATTCTCGGCGTCTCCGGCCAGGGGAAATCGACCATTTTGAACGCGCTTTGCGGGATCAGCGCGGCCACCGAAGGGCAAGTCACCATCGGCGGTGTCCCCGTGGCCGAACTCATCGCCCAGAAGCCCGGCCACGTCGGTTTCGTCCCCCAGGACGACATCGTCCACCGTGAGCTGAGCATCGACCAGGCCCTGCGCGCGAGCGCGAAACTGCGCGTTCCCCTGCGCGGCGAGGAGTTGAAAAAACTCATCGACCGCACGATCGAGCTTCTCGGCCTCGAAGAACACCGCCGCAAGCGCATCGACCAGCTTTCCGGCGGCCAGCGCAAGCGGGTCAGCATCGCCATCGAGCTCCTCTCCAAGCCCGACGTCCTCTTTCTCGACGAGCCCTCATCCGGTCTCGATCCCGCCACCGAGGCCTCCCTCATGCGGCTCCTGCAAAAGCTCGCTCTGACGCGCCTGACGATCATTTGCACGACCCACGTCCTCCAGAACGCCTACCTTTTCAACCGCGTCCTCTTCGTCCACGGCGGTCGCCTCATCTTCTCCGGCACCACCGACGAGGCCCGCGCGTATTTCCTTTCCGAAGGCACGAGCGACAGCTCCCAGGCCAATTTGGAGAAAATCTACCCCACCGTGCTCGACTCGACCCGCAGCGCGGAAGAATGGGAAGAACGCTACCTCGCCTACCGCAAGGCCCCCGCTCCGCTCGAAACCGCTCCCGACAAGGCCGGGAAGCCCTCGCGCGTCTCCTGGTTCACCAAACTCCGCGTCCTCCTCTCCCGCCAGTGGAACATCCTGCGCGCCGAAAAACTCAACCTCGCCTTCCTCGCCATGCAGGTCGTCGTCATCGGTGCCGTCATCTCCTGGATTTCGGAAGAACCCGGCTTCCGCATGTTTCTCGGCCTCATCGCCGCGATGTGGTTCGGCTGCAGCAATGGCGCCCAGCAAATCGTGGGCGAACTTCCCATTTTCTTCCGCGAGCGCGTCTGCGGCCTCGGCAACGCCACCTACCTCACCAGCAAAGTCCTCTTCCAGGGCTTCGTCTCGGTCCTCCAGGCCCTCGTCCTTTTCCTCGTCATCATCACCGCGAGCAACCTGTTTTATCCCGACGACTGGGACAGCGAACGCTTCCGCGAACGACTCTACGAGCGGGAAAATCCACTGCTGGCCGATTTCAGCGAACCCGATGGCGGAGCGGACGTCTTTGTGCCCGTAGGCGATGACGGTCTCGCGCTGCCCGGTGACGAGGAGATTGAAATGCCGCCACCGGCCGAAGAAGCGGAGGAAGAAATCGCCGCCGCCGAGGAGCCCCCGGCCTTCGCCGCCCAGCTTTGGCTCCTCGAACCCGTCGCCCGCTGGTTCAACCTCGAAGAGAACGTCCTTGATTCCGGCCCCAAACCTCTGACCTACGCGGATGGCGGCCCGATTCTCGGCCCCGACCAAATTCAAAAAACAACGCCCGGCATGAGCCTCTGGGGCGTCATCACGACCTCCATCGCCCTCCGCGTCGCCGCCTTCGCCCTTGTCGCCTTCGTCGGCGTCATCATCGGCCTCCTCGTCTCCTCGCTGGTCAACACGACGATCCAAGCGGTGATGTGGATTCCCCTCCTCCTCATTCCCCAGATCCTCTTCGGCGGCTACGTCGTCCCCCTCATCGACATGGATGCGCTCCGTCGCAGCGTCGCCCAGATCTTCCCCAGCTACGCCGGACAACGCCTCATCGACGTCTCCCACGTTTACGGTCGCCGCCTCCCGCGCATCGCGAACGAGACGGAAAACCCGGTCTTCCTCAGCCCGGAAGGCGACAAAGAAGTCATCGAATGGCAGGAAGGCGGACGCGAACTTTCGGAAAACTACGACAAGTTTTCCGACGTCAACCGCTCCTGGCAAAACCTCGCCGTTTACATGGAGCGGGTCGGGCAGCGGAAAAAAGAACGCGAAGCCGGCTCCCAACTCGGCCAATACATCACGCCCTCCAGCGTCGATGAACGCGCCGACGTCAAATACAAGCACGGCACGGTTTACGCCAACCCCGCCCCGGCCCAGCACGGCCTCGGCATCCTCTCCGCCTGGTTCGGCCTTTGCCTTGTCCTCACCTACCTGAGCCTCCGCCGCCGCCATTGACCCGATCTCCGCCCTATCCGCCTGTGAAAAAATTCTTCAAATTCCGCTACTTCGTCAACCTCCTCGTCGCCGCCCTCTTCTTCGCCTTCTGGTCCGTTCACGATGGCGTCCTCGCGGAAGTCCAGGTCATCGGCGAACTCACCCTCGCGGGCATCTCCAAGGAAGGGACGCAACTCCTCGCCTACGCCGCCCTCGCCGGTGGCCTCTTCAGCCTGCTCAATTTCCGCTCCGGCACCCTCTTCACCGGCCTCATCCTCGGCCTTCTCATCCTCATGGGCCTCAGTGTGAAACAAGACCTCGACGACCTCTCCGCCCTCTACCCTCAAATCGAAGGCATCCGCCAGTCAGTCACGCCCACCGGCACCGGCCGCCTCTTCCTCGGCCTGACCTCCCTGCTCACCCTCAGCGCCCTCGTCAACACCCTCCTCCCGCTCTTCCCGCGTCGCCGAAAAAAGAGCCCAAAAAAGCGCTGACCCACCGCCAGCGCTCTTGATCACGATCCGGCAACACGCCGGGCGCTTACTTCTCGTAATTCACGTTGACCTGCGCGTAGCCATCGACGGGAATCGTGACCGTCGTGACATACTTGCCATTGACATAAACCCGCGATTTCGTCCCCGAGGCGCTGGGCGGACATTCGATGACGAAAATCCCCTCCTTGTTACTCGTCGTCTGGATCTTCTGGTTTTCCAAACGAATCAACACGGTCACTCCGGAACGCCCCGAACCACTAGAATTCGTGATCTTCCCGGCCACCCCGGCCGCCTGCGCCGCCACCGAAAGACCCATCACCAACAAACTAAACATCAGCTTTTTCATAGCGAATATAAGAACAAAGCAAAACCCGCTGATTGGCAAGGAAAAAGCCACCCGCCAAGCCACCTCCCGACCGATGGCCTCAGCGCTTTGAGCTTTCCGCCCTCCGTCTTTTGGCTTAACTTCATACAATGAATCAGCCCCGCACCCGAGTCCTCCTCGCCCTCATCCTCTCCGCCCTCCCCCTCTTCGTCTCGGCGCAAGAACGCACGTGGACCGACGCCAGCAGCGGAAAAACCCTCACCGGCGTCCTCATCGATAAAAAAGACGAACCCGCGCAAGCCCGCATCCTCACCCCCGCCGGTCAGGCCCACTGGATCGACATCGCCCGCCTGAGCGAAACCGACCAAAAATTCATCGCCGACTGGGTCAAGCCCCCCGAACACCTCCGGGTCGCTTACCAAAAAGACGCCAGCGGCCGAATCACGGCCCTCCTCGTCCGCGCCACGGCCAACGACAAAATCTGCGCTTTCCTGGCCAAACCGGTCAAAGAAGGACAAAGCGGGAGCGACGACTTTATCTTTCACAGCCTTCAGCCTGGGGAGAGTAAAGACATCGAGCTTCCTCCCGGGCAGAGCTACACCCTCTCGGTTTCCGAAGGCGAAAGCCAAAAAGTTCTCGCCCGCATGTCCGTCAAGGCCGTCGCCGGCACCGCCACCGAAGCCCCCGATATCAGCGGAGGGAATCCAAAGCTTTCCCAATAATCTTCTCGCTGATTTTCGCCCCGCTGCGTGGCACCCCGGGCGCAAAGACCTCCAGCCGCCACTCCGCAAGCAACCAGCCGATCTCACGCAGCCGCGCCGAAGCCGGCTCCGCCTGCCAACGCGCGAACCAGTCGTCCCAAAGCGGCAAAAAGCGGTCGCGCTTCTCCTCGTCCCGCACCAGCGGCTGCTCACGCAAGCGGCGCATCCGCTCCTCCATCCCTTGAAAATAACGTTGATAGCGGGAGAGCCGGGCGTAGCCCGCCCGCCAGGCAAAATCCCCGCCCAGCAGCCACTCCCGCTCCTCCTCGAAATCCCGCACGACCTCGTCCAGGTGCCGGTCTCCCCGGTTTTCCTCCATCCACGCCCGCACTTTGGCATCCGACTCCGATAGAGCCTCCAGCGCCTCGGCCAAGCGCCGCCCGCACTCGTACCATTCCCCCTTCGCCCGCTCCGAGGCCAGCAAAAAGCCCTCCTCATCGCGCGGCAAATCACCATTTCCGCCTTCCAATGCGCCTTCCGCGGCGACCCGGCGAAAGTCCTCCCGCGTCTCCTCCGGCAAGAGGGGCAGCATGAGCTTCCCGCCCATGCCGAAGGGAAAATTCTTCTTCACGTAGTGACCGTGATCCTCATGCGCGAGCAAAAACAAGCGCACGACTCCCGCCCGGTGACTCTCCACCGCCTCCGCGCGATCCAAAAAGGCCCGCATTCCCACCGTTTCTCCTTCATCGACCAAAGCCGGAAAAACCCCACCTTCCGCCGTCTCCACCGGCACTTCCCCAAAGCTCCACACCTCGCCCCCGGTCATTTCCCACTCCTCGTTCGCCGCCGCCTCCCGCCGCGCCCGCAGCTCCTCCGCCAAACGCTCGCGCAGCTCCTCGGCGTCCTCGCCCAGTGCCATCTCCCGCCCTTTTTCATCGCGCACCCGCAGCTGTGGACGCAGGTGACGCGGCAAGCGCTCCGGCGCCATCCCGTCGATCTCCGCCCCCGTCCGCTCGCGCAAAAAATCCAGCACAGCCGCCTCTAGCGTCCCCTGCGCTTCCCAATCGGCCCACTCCACCAGAAAGGCCTCCACCGTCGCCGCGACCGGCTGGCACAACTTCCGCCAGTCTTTCGGCAAACTCCGGATCAACAACTCGACCCGCTCCGCCAGAATCCCCGGCACGCCCCACGAGTTCAATCCCGCCGGAAAGTCCTCCAGTTCCTCGATTCCGACCTCGAAAACGAGTCCGTCATCCACCGCCTCCGGGTCACTGACATAAACCACCGGCCAGGCTCGCTCGCCCTGCCAGACCTCATCGGGAAACAAGCGCAGCGACTCCTCCACGCCCTCTTCCCACACGACATCGGAGAAACGGATCATCAGGCGCTCTTCGTTCCCCTCCCGCCGCAGCCAGTCGAGAAAGCCCTTCGTCGTATCCACTCCCACCGGCACCCGCTCGAAAAAGAAGTCGTAAAGCGACTCCTCGTGCCAGAGATAGCCGACCCGCCGCAGCTTCCGTTCCGCGCTTTCGACCTCCGCCCGCACTTCCCGCAGCCGATCCACGCAGGCCACTTTCCCCCGCATCCGCCCTTCCACCAGCGCCTCCCGCACGAAGACCTCGTGCGCGCCCTTCGGGTTCACTTTCCCAAAATAACAACGCCGTCCCTCCACCAAGCTGAGCCCGCCCAGCATGACGTCTTCCTTCCCGTAAACCGCCCCCTGCTGCTCATCCCAAATCGGCGAGTGATAGCGACGGCGACACAAGTGCGGCACCACTTCCTCAACCCAGCGCGGGTCGATTTCCGCCACCTTGCGCGCCCACAAACGCGAGGTCTCCACGAGCTCGAAACCCAGCACCCACAGGGCCCGCTTTTCCTTGAAGAGGCCCGAGCCGGGAAAGACCGCGAAATTCCGGTTCGCGACCCCGTGGTAATGCCGCTTCTCCTTGTCCCACACCCCCACCTGCCGCGGCACCCCCGCGAGGACGCACTTGTGGACCTCCGCATACAAATCCGCCCGCCCACCGTGGTGCTGGCTTCCAGGCGACGTATCTTTCCCGCCGTGGTGCTGGCTTCCAGCCGGCGCAGCCTTTGACTTCCCTTTCTTCCTCATCAACCTCCGCAACTCCTCCGCCACCTGCAACCACTCGCGGACCCGCCGATAGTTGAGAAAATGCTTCACACACCACTTCCGCAACTGATTCGCCCGAATCTTCCCCTTCCGTGGCACGGGCGTCCCATTGCCTTCTTCCGGCGGCCGAGGGCTCGCAGGGCAAGCAAACTCCTGCACCCCCTTCCAAAGATTGAGATAAACCCCAAAATCCGACTGCTGATCGAGAAACTTCGCCTGCGCCGCATCCGCCTTGTCCGCCACCTCCTGCGGCCGCTCCCGCACATCCATCACCGACAAACCCGAGACAATGATGAGCATCTCCTCAAAGACCTCCCGTCGCTCCGCCTCAATCAACATCCGCCCCAGACGCGGATCCACCGGCAACTTCGCCAAACGCCACCCGATCTCCGTCAGACTGGTCGCATCCGCATGAGCCTTTCCCCCCTTTTTAAGAGCCCCGATCTCCACCAGCGTCTCCACCCCCTCCCGAATCGCCCGCGCGTTCGGTGGATCCACGAAATCAAAATCCCGCACATCCCCCAGCCCCAGTGCCAGCATCCGCAAAATCACCCCCGACAAAGCACTCCGCCGGATTTCCGGATCGGTGAACTCCGCCGCATTTTCCAGGGCCTCCTCCTCGTAAAGCCGCACACAGCGCCCCTCCCGCACCCGACCGCAGCGCCCCCGCCGTTGCCGCGCGCTCGCTTGCGAAATCATCTCGATCTGCAAACTCTGGATCCCGCGCGTCGGACTGTAGCGACTCACCCGCGCCAGCCCGCTATCGACCACACTGACGATTCCCGGCAGCGTCAGCGAGGTCTCCGCCACGTTCGTCGCCAAAAAAATCCGCCGCCTCGCACTGGGCTTGAAAATCCGCTCCTGATCCGCCAGCGACAAGCGCGCAAAGACCGGCATGACTTCGCAGCCCCGAAAATCACGCCCTTCCAGCAAATTCGCGGCCTCCCGGATCTCCCGCTCCCCCGGCAAAAAAACCAGCACATC
>JBNNED010000133.1:0-4316 GCA_050285825.1 Verrucomicrobiales bacterium
GGCCCCACGACCAGCAAATGCTGCAGCACGATCTCTTTCCCCTCATCCTTCACCACCTTCACCAACTCGCGCGCTTCCTCGTGATAAGCCTTCTTCAGCTCATAATCCGCCCGCACCGGCACCGCTTCCGCAAAGCTGAAATCCACCTCATAGGCACCCGCCATGCCGAGAATGGCCTCGCGGTCCCGCTGGAATGCCGTCGTTTCTGCCGCGCCCGCCACTGCCACCAGAGCCAGCGCGCCGATCATGCTTTGAAAAATCGTGTTGCTCACGGGGAAAAGCCTGCCCCATGAGCTGCGGACGCGCTAACGACCCCTTGTCTGCGATTGACGCCCGCTTGTCACTTCGCGCCGAAATTCCGCCCGCCCCTCACATCCCGGAGTCAAAATCAACCAACTCCAGCTGGTTTTCGACGTCCTTGATGGCCTTCGCCGTGTCCACGACACGCGCGTAGCGGTTGCGCAAATTGCTCAAACTCGCCTGGTGCAGCTCCGGCGTGACCGTCGCGCAACCATCATCGACCAAGGTCACCAAATAACCCAGATCGCAGGCATCCCGCACCGTCGTTTCCACGCACTCATTGGTGTAAACTCCCGTGATGTAGAGCGAGCTGATGCCGAGATTACTCAGGACGTAGTTGAGATTCGTCGCGGAAAACACCCCACTCGCCGTCTTGTTGATCACGATTTCATCCCCGACCGGCGCCACTTCATCGATGAAACAGGCGTCCGCCGAGCCCGGAGCGGCGTGTAAATTCAACCTCCGGTGCCCCTTCGAGCGGTCCCGACCGTCGCGCGTGAGCGACTGAATCCGCACGTGGATGACCTCCAGCCCGTGGACGCGAAAGCAATTCTGCAAGTGATGCACATTCGGCAACACGGTGTCCGTGAGGCGGTCAAAATAATAGCGCATCTGCTCCAGCGGGATCGGCGAAGTCTCCCGATTACGGAACAAGCCGTGCCCTTCCGCCGCATCGAGATACTGCATATCGATGCAGAGCAGCGCCGTGTCCTGATTCCGCAAATCCTTGAAATGACGCGGGTTCTCCACGAAAGACTCGCGGTAAACCCCCTTCAACGGATCCGGAATGTGACGCTCGCTCATGGACCCAGCATGCCAAAGGAGAGAGAAAAATCAAAGCCCCAGCTCGAATTCCTTCCCCCGCCGACCTTCCCATCAAAAAAAAGAAAAAAAAGCGGCCCCGCCTTGCGACGAGACCGCTCTCTACTCTCCAGGAAAATTTTTTCTTTTCTCTTAATTACTCAGGCAGCACCTCGAAGGTCGCCACGTAGCCGAGTCGGCGACGGTAAGGCACGCCATCGAGCTTCGGCGCGTCGGCATCCGCTTCCGCGTTGCGACCGCCCCCTTCACCGCGGGGCTCGCGCTTGGGGGAGATTTCCACCCAGTAGCGACCTGCCTGCGGCCAAGCATAGGTGAACACGCCCTTGTCGTCGGTGCTCAGCTTCACCTCGCCCGTCTCGTTCCGGTAGCGCTCCTGCCCCGGCACGATCGTCACCTCAAGACCCGCCGCGGGCTTGCCATCGAGATGGACGGTGAAGACCGCCTCTTCACCCGCGAAGAGATCGTTCGGGTGCGTTTGGTCGAAAAGAACCTCGATCCCCTCGCCCTTCGGCTTCAGGGCATCCAGACTCGGCGCCCCCAGCGTGACGTAGGTCTCGATCGTCGAGCTGCTTTGGCTCAGGCGCAGACCTTCCTTGTCCTTCAGGCCTTCTTTTTTGAATTCCTCGGCCGTGCCGTGCCAGCGCTTGCGGTCCTCGCCTTCCATCCACATCGCAAAAAAGCCCGAACCTCCGTTGACAATGCGGTAGGTGCCCTCTTTTTCCAACTGAATGTCAAAAACCGAGCGGATTTCTCCGACTTGCCCGTTCTGTTTTTCCACTTCGCTACCGTCGGGAGCGATGACACGCACGCCGTCGATGTCGATGCCACGATGGTTCGCGTGGAAAATGTTATTGGAGGCCGCGAAGTCCACCGCGACCCAGGCTTTTTCGCCCGAAAGCACCGTGCTGGAGGGCACAAACCAAGCCCGGTGGGCCGAAAGCGAACCCGCGCCCATCGCCAAGAGGACAGCCGCGCCGATCAGATGTTTATTCGTTTTTTTCATATCGTCTTAATTACTAATGGGAGAATCTCATACCAACTCGCAAAACGATCTGGTAGAATGGAGAGTTTCAACTTCTGTGCATGTCAGGCTGCGCATTTTCTGAAGATGCTGGTCGTTTTTCGGTAAAATCGGCGTTGTTCGTTGCTTGTGGTGCTCGCACCACGCGCGCCTCACGCCTTGATTTCCCTCGAAAACCGACTCAGCCATTCTACCAGCTCGTTTCGCTCATTGGTATTACTTGGCCGCTTGAGCCGTAAAAGTCACTTTGCCGAGCTCCGTCTCGCCCTGCGCCTCCGCCGTGACCGCGCTCCGGCCATCCCAGCTGAAAGGCAGCTTCAACATTTCACGTCCCCCGACCTCGCGCGAGGCCTCCACGACCAGGGTGTATTCGCCCTCGGCCAGCACCGGAATGTCCAGCCCGTTCACGAGCAATTCGTGCGTTCCCACCGGCTTCGTCGGCGTGCTCACCCCGTCGATCGGCATCTCCGCGCTCCGTCCCTCCTTGCGCCACCACTGGCGCAGATCCTTCAGCCACTTCTCGCCGCCCTGATCCTTCATCTCCGTGTCATACCAAACCGACAGGCTCTTCAAGGGCTTGCGTGCCGGAGTCTCGATCCACACCGCGACGTAGGGCCGATGATATTCCGCCACTTTCAGCCGCGGAATCTCAATACTCAGACTCAAATCCGCCGGCTCGGCCTGAACCAGCGCGGGCAGAAGAAACAACAATGCTTTTTTCATAATTTTTTTGGAGAAATTCAGTCAGTGCAGGAAGAAAATGACGAGCACCACCGGCAGGAAAATCCCCGCCAGCACCACCGGCCACGTGCTCGGACGCCGCTTCGCGTGGACATACAACAAGGCCAGACCGGTGAGACAAAAAATCACGCAGGCCACCGAGAAAATATCCAAAAACCACGACCAAACCGGCCCCGTATTCCGTCCCTTGTGCAGGTCGTTGAGGAAAGAAATCGCTCCCCGCGTCGTCAGCTCATAAGTCACCTCCCCCGTCTCCCGATCAATCAACAACCAGGCATCCCCGCCCGGTCGCGGCAGGCTGACATAAATCTCATACTCGCTCCACTCCCCCTCCTTGGCCGCCACTTCCGCCCCCGTCTTCTGGACAATCCAATCCGCTACCGAAGCCGGCAATTTCTCCTTCCGCTCCTCCTCCCCCTCCGCGTAGGCCAGCCCCTTCATCATGGCCTCCGGCAACTCCACGACCTGCTCGTTCACCACCGGCTCCACCGGAATATCCTGCGCGTGATTCAGCGTAATCCCCGTAAAGGCAAAGAGTAACATCGCCGCCAGACACAGGGCACTACTCACCCAGTGCCACAGATAAAACTGCTTCGTCCAGAAGGCTTTGCGCTTCCGCTTCCGCGATTTCACCTCGGCCGCTCGCGCCTGTTCTGTCAGCTCACCGCTCACTGTTGAGAACGAGTCTCAATATTAAGCGACTTCGTCAACCCCAAAAATCAACCTTTTTCATTTCAGCCCTCCAAAAATTGCCCTAAACCACCCTCATGATCAGAGCTGTCTTCATCCTCCTTCTCGGCACCCTTCTCCTGCCCGCCAAGCCCAACCTCATCTACATCCTCCTCGACGATGCCGGTTACGGCGACCTCTCCTGCTACGGGCAGGAAAAATTCCAAACCCCGCACATCGACCGCCTCGCCAGCGAGGGCATGAAATTCACCCGCCACTACTCCGGCTCCACCGTCTGCGCTCCCACCCGCTCCGTCCTCATGACCGGCCTCCACACCGGCCACACCCCCTCGCGCGGCAACCGGGAAATCCAGCCCGTCGGCCAGTTCCCCCTCCCCGCCGACACCCGCACCATCGCCAAAACCCTCCAAGCCGCCGGCTACGCCACCGCCGCCTTCGGCAAATGGGGCCTCGGCTACCCCGGCTCCGCGGGCGATCCCCTCAACCAGGGATTCGACCGCTTTTACGGCTATAACTGCCAGCGCAACGCCCACACCTACTACCCGACCTGGCTCTACGACGACCGTGAAAAAACCACCCTCGATGGCCAAACCCACTCCCAACCCCTCATCATGGAACAAACCCTCGCCTGGCTCCGCGAACACCAGGACGAACCCTTCTTCCTCTACCTCCCCATCACCATCCCCCACGCCGCCCTCCACGTCCCCGAAGAATACGCCGCCCCGGCACCCACCCATCCCCC
>JBNNED010000134.1:0-6321 GCA_050285825.1 Verrucomicrobiales bacterium
TGGCAAAACGGCTCGTTTCCTCGGCCACCGCCTTCAGACGCGCGAAATTCTCCATCGTCCACGCCACGAAGCGACCGGCCGCGACCATGTCCCGGAAGACGAAGGCCGGCGCGCGGTTCACCGCTTCATAGAGGAGCATGGAGGTGCAACCGCCCGCCGCACTCAGCAGGCAGGCACCCCGGTGGTAACTCGCGACCAGCGCCGCCTCGCTCGTTGCGAGGGGAATGACGAAATCGCCGCGCGCGTGGATGCCATTGACCCGCAGGGGCCCGGCTAAGCCGAGCGGGAGTTTCAGGGAGCCCACGCAGTTCTCGATATTTCCCGAAAAATCCGGCAAATGCGCCGCCGTCCAGTCGTCAAGGAGAGCCGCCGGCACAGCGGAGTCCCCCGTCGCCAGCGTCCAGAGCTTGCGGGCCCGCTCAGCGCTCGTTTTTCCCGTGGCGGGCAAGGGCGGGAGCCTCGGAGCGTCCGGGCGCAGGCCGGCTTCGATCTCGTCCAGGGAGCGCTCGGCGAGGAGCTCGGCGAGGTAAGCGGAGGTCAGTGATCGTTTCCCAGCCATAGTGCCAAGCTAGCGAGACTCGGGGGCAAGACAACCGTTTTCTCTTGCCAGCCAAGTCAGAGAACGGGACAAGAGGATCGTCATGAAGCCCTTCCCGCGTCGCGCCCGCCTTCTTTTTCTAGCTCTCCCCGTGCTTTGGGCTTCTCTGCTCGGAGCGACGGAGAAAGCGAACGTCCTCTTCATCGCCGTCGATGATATGAACAACGATCTCGGCTGCTACGGTCACCCGCGGGTGCGCTCGCCCCACCTCGACGCGCTCGCCCAGCGGGGCACTCTCTTCCAGCGCGCCTACTGCCAATTCCCGCTCTGTTCGCCCAGCCGCAGCTCGGTGCTGACGGGGTTGCGACCGGACACGCTTCAGGTCTTCGACCTCCGCAAGCACTTCCGCGAAACTCTGCCGGACCTCGTCACCCTGCCCCAACTTTTCCGCCAAAACGGCTACCACGTCGCCCGCGTCGGCAAGATCTACCACTTCGGCAACCCCGGGCATATCGGCACCAATGGCCTGGACGACGAGCTCTCCTGGGACGAGCGCTTCAACCCGGCGGGCAGCGCAATCTCGCCTCCGATCCCGCCCACGCCGAGACTCTCGACCGCCTGCGCGCCCTCGTGAAGACTCATTGGGAGGACGAATACCGCCCGAAACGGGTTTGGAAATAAAAGCGACTCCGCGCAGGGTCGAGGTGATTGCTGATTTGTGGAGGTCAAGGAGCGTAGGCGTCCCGCCTGCGGACTGAAGCGCACAGCAGGCTGAAGTATCCAGCGGGCTGAAGCACCCAGAGGGCATTTCACCCGCGTTCCAATTAACTCGCGCTTTCTTCAATCATCCCGTCGGTTCCGGAACTGGGGGCTGCGCACGATGAGTTCCACGGCTTCGGAAAAACGCCCTTCGCCCGAACTCAGTCGTCCCGTCATCTCTTCGAGCAAAAGCTGGTCACTCGCCAGGATCTCGCGTCCCAGCGCATAGGCCAGCAGCTTCCGACTGAACAAGCGCGCGAAGTCCTTTTCCCGCGTCGCCAAATAGGCGCGCAGACCGGAAAGGCCGTCCAGCTTCGTCCCGTCCTTGAGCGCGCCACTCGCGTCGATCTGACGCCCCGTTTCATCGACCTCCCGCCAGCGTCCGATGGAATCAAAGGACTCCAGCGAGAAACCCAGCGGGTCGATCTTGTCGTGACAAGACGCGCAGGCTTTGTGATCCCGATGTTTTTCCAATTTTTCCCGCAAAGTGAGCGTCTCTCCTCCGGCCTCTTCCAGCTCTGGCACATCGGCCGGCGGCGGCGGAGTCGGTTGACCCAGAATAACATGCAAAAGCCAGTCGCCACGTAAAACCGGGCTCGTGCGCTGCGGAAAGGAGGTCTTCGTCAGCACGCTGCCCATCCCCAAAATCCCGCCCCGGTGGAAGTCCCCGACGGCCACCTTGCGGAACTCCCCGCCCGTCACCCCCGGCACGCCGTAATGCCGCGCCAGCCGCTCGTTCAGGAAGGTGTAATCCGCGAGAATGACCTCGGATACCGGTCGGTCTTCCCGCACGAGATGGGCGAAAAATTCCCGTGTCTCGCGGTGCATGTCGGCGCGCAATTCGGGGGTGAATTCTGGAAATTTCCCGCCATCGACCGTACCATGAGCGAAAAAACCGTGGAATTTCAGCCACTGACCGGCGAATTCCTCCGCCAAAATCGCCGCTTGCGGAGCGCGGAGCATCCGTTTGGCCTGCCCCGCCAGAACCTCCGGCTGGAGCAAGCTCCCATCCGCCGCATGACGCCGCAATTCCGCATCCGGCGGAGCCGCCCAGAGGAAATAACTGAGTCGCGTCGCCAGTTCCCAAGGCCCGACCGGATGGACGCCCCCTTTCTGCGAGTCCTCGAGCTTGAAGAGAAAATCCGGGGCGATGAGCACGCGCATCAAGACCTCGCGCCCCGCCGTTTCGTGGTTTGCGCCCTGCGCCACCGCCTCCTCATAAATCCCGCGCAAGGCTCCTTTTTCCTCCTCCGTCAGCGGGCGACGCCAGGCCCGGCTCGCGAAGTGCCAGAGGTGGCCGAGCACCCGTTGCTGCGTCTCGGCCCGCCTTTTTTCGTCGGGATTCTTCGGCGCGAGCAAGTGCCAATCGATCTTCATGCGCTCCAGGCGCTGCTTCTCCGCCGCCGGCAAGATTTCACCCAACTGTTTGTCGCTGAGATAGTAAACTCCTTCGCCATCACCATTCTTGCGCAGGTAATTCCGCGAAACTTCCTGGAGGAGGCGATTGAACTCATCGGGGAAAATCCGCTTCATTTGGTTGAACGCACCCATGATCGGGCCGTTGCGCTCCCCGCGCCGCTGGTAGATGATGAGAGCCCCCGGAATGATGCGTTTCGGGTCCGGGACGGCCTTGCCCGCGATCGTCCACTGGTGCGAGGCCTTGGGCGCTTCGGGGTCGCCCATGTCCATGCGCGCGCCCGCCCGCACCTTCACTTTTTCCCCGTTCCACGGCAGGCGCAAAACCTGCGGAGCCTTGAGCGCCAGGGCATGACCAGACATTTCCTCGCCGCGCGGGTGCTTGCCAAAAAGCGCCAACACGCGCTCGCCTTCCGCATTCCACTTCTGGAGTTCCGCGATCTCTCCCCGTGCCTTTTCCCCTTCTTTTTGCAGGTTTTTCAGTCGCTCACGATTCCCCTCCAACTTGCGACGCAGCCACTTCACGTAGTCTTCCTTCTGTTTCCCCCGCTCGACCCGGACGTAATCGAACATCACCCAATCGCCCTCATTTCCGTCGCCCAAATCACCCGCCACCAAATGAATCGGCTCCCCTGCGGGAATCGTCACCGCGATCTCCCGCCGCCGCAGGCCATCGGTATCCTGCTGGCGACGTTGTGTGCGCACCCAGCCCTCGCCCGAGCGCTTGTTCCACGCCAAATGATCGGCCTCGATGCGCAAAATCCGGCGCTTCACCTCGGCTGGCAGCTCCCGCGGTTTTTTCGGGTCGGGTCCGGGAAGCGCTTGCCAGGGTTTGCGGATCAAATCGAGAAAGCGGGATCCCGGCTGGTTGCGATTCAAAAAAGCGACCCAGTTTTCCAAAAAGGGCTCGCTCAGCTTCATCTCACGCGCCACCTCCGCCAGCGAGGAAACGCCCGTTAAGTCTTTGTGCTTCAATCGCCAAGCCGCGATCATGTATTCATCCTCGCGCCGATCTTCACCGTCCTTTGGCAAGTAGGGCGTGGCCATTTTCTGATACCAGACATAGAGCGCCTGCTCGGCCTCGCTCTTGAACTGCTCCGGCCCACGCAGGCCCACCCGTTCCTTACGGAACTCGATCCCCCGACCGGGCAAAATGCGCGCATGCTCGGTCATCGTGCGCGCCGCGTTGAGGTATTTATCCAACTGCTGCGGACTGACAAAAAGCACGTCTCCGACATTCGAAAATCCCTCGCCGCCCCCGCCATCCGGCAGAAAATCACGCCCAAATCCGAAATCCACCCCCGTCAGCCCCCGCACCGTGCGATCATACTCCGTATTGGTCAGCCGCCGCACCGTGACTTGGCCCGGATCACCCGCATTCGCATCCGCCGATTCCTGCAAGGCCGAGCCCAGCCAAGCCATGAGCAGCTCCTTCTCTTCGGCCGTCGGTTGAGGATCGTCCTCCGGCGGCATGTCCTCGTATTCCAGCGCTTCCGAGACCGATTCCCAGAGATCAAAATGCGCTCCGACCTGGGGATTACCCGCCAAGGCCTTCAAATTGATATCGCCCTTCGTCTTCTTCCCGCCGTGACAATCGTAACAATACTTCGCCAGCACCGCCTCCGCCGCAGCGGGATCGACGGGTTTCCCCGTAAGAAAACCAACGGAAATAGCCCAGACCAGCGCGGCCAGCGAGCTCGAGCGGGCGGAAAAAGCAAGGAGAGAAGGGAAGTCAGAAAACAAAGGCATCACGGAAAAAAGACGTCCACAAACTACCCCGATAAGAACCCGCATTTTTCACCCGATCCCCTACGGAGACGGAAATTCACCGCCATTCCGAGAAATGCAGGCCTAGTTCGTGCTCGATGCGCTTGATGCGTTTCCGTTCGCGGGGTTCGAGGAGGACGATGGAGAGGCCTTTTTTTCCCGCACGTCCGGTCCGACCGCTGCGGTGGGTGTAGTATTCCATCTGCTCAGGCAGTTGATGATGAAGGACAAAGGACAGCCCCTCGACATCGATCCCCCGCGCCGCCACATCCGTCGCGATGAGAAACTGCACGCGTTCTTTTTTGAAAGCCCGCATCACTTTGTCGCGCTCCGGCTGGCTCATGTCGCCCTGCAAAACCTCGACCGCGAAGCCGCGTCCGGCCAACTGCTTGCCCAGCGCCATCGACCCCGCCTTCGTCCGACAAAACATCAGTCCCCGTCGCTCGCCCACGCCACGCAGATAATCCGCGATCCACTCCATTTTTTCGCTCCGTTCACAAATCGCGAAACGGTGGGAAATGTCGCGGTTCACGACTTCCCGCGGGCTCACCGAGACCTGCTTCGCGCCCGCCGTCATGCTTTCTTTGATGAGATCGTCGAGACTCGCGGGAAAGGTCGCCGAGAATAGCCAGGTCGCCCGCCGTTCCTTCGTCAGCTCCAGAATTTCCCGCAATTGCTTCTTAAAGCCCATGCTGAGCATCTCGTCCGCTTCATCGAGGACGACCTCCCGCACGGCCTCCAGAGAAAGCGCGTTTTTCTTCAGCAAATCCAGCAAGCGCCCGGGCGTGGCCACGACGATCTGGGTCGGGCGTCGCAAAGCCGCGATCTGCCGGTCCATTTTATCGCCCCCGCAGAGCACCTCGGCGAAAATCTTCCGCTCGGCATACTTCGTGTAGCGAAAAAGCTGCTTGCCGATCTGCTTCGCCAGCTCGCGCGTCGGAGCCAGCACGAGCGCCTGCACGCGCGCTTTTCCCGGATCGACCTTCGTCAACAAGGGCAGCCCGAAGGCCGCCGTCTTCCCCGTCCCGGTCTGCGCCTGCGCAATCAAATCCGCCCCGCTCCGCAGCAGAAAGGGAATGACTTCCCGCTGGATCGGCGTCGGCTGACGAATCCCCAACTCCTCCAGCCCCTTGACTAAATCGGCGGGCACGCCGAGCTCTGAAAATGGATGTGACATGGTGCCCCGCCAAGCTGCCCCAGCTGGCCCGAAAAGACCAGCGGACAATTTCGCCCCGGCCCATGCTTATTGCGGGTGACCACCAGTTTCTTGACATTTGGGATACGGAGAAGAGAAATAGCGGCATGAAATTACCCCTCTGCCTCTTGCTCGCACTTTGCCCTTTCCTGCCTGCCCGCCAGTGGACGAACCAGGAAGGCCAGACCATCGAGGCCGAATTCCAAAGCTTAGAGGACGAGCAGGTCAGCCTGCTCATGAATGGCAAAGTCATATCTTATCCCTTGGCCAAACTCTCTCCAGCCGATCAGGAGTTTGCCCGTAACTCTCAGGCTGAGAAGGAGAAGGCCCGCATCGTCAAAACGGGCAGCTACGCTCGGGAAAACATCAGCACGCGCCTCTTTCCAAGCATCGAAGATTACTTCAAGGACCGCGATCGCGAAGATATCGTCAAGGCCTTTGAGGCGGGAAAAGGCTGGGACGAGGATCGAAATGGTGACCGGAATAGTTGGCTCAAGCGCGACGAAGGCACCGATCATTGCAGTTTTTACGTCCCCGCAGACTTCAAGTTAGGGGAGCCGGGATACGGACTGCTCCTCGTGATCAATCCGGGTGATAACGCGACCATTCCCAAAAGCTGGCATCCCGTGCTCGACGAGCTCAAGCT
>JBNNED010000135.1:0-2672 GCA_050285825.1 Verrucomicrobiales bacterium
ACATGTACCAGACGTTGCGCCCCTTCCCCTCCTGACCGGGCGCGAGCCCCTGTTCGCGCAGCTTGGCATCGATGGCGCGCAGGCGCGGTCCGTCGTTCCAGAGGATTTTCGGTTTTTGCGGGAGGCGGGAGAAAAACTCGAGGGCGTGGCGGTATTCGTCCTCCGTGGCGCGGTCGAGGCCGACGACGATTTGGTCGAGATAAGGCACCTGGCAGAGCTCATCGACGATGCCGCTGAGAGCGGGCGTTTGCAGCTCCGAGTAAAGCGAGGGCAGGATGAGTGCCATCGGGTTTTTTTTGCCGAATTTACAAAGATCGGCTTCGAGTTCTTCGACCGGTCGGTCGCTGAGATTGTGGAGGGTCGTGACCACTCCGGATTGGTGAAAATCGGCCATGTTGCTAGGTGTTTATGAGCTGCTTGCTTGCTTGATAAGCTTGAGAATGACTTGGTTCCAGCCGCTGGGGCCGGTCGCGGGGGCGTAGATGACGTTTTGGTTGTCCGGGTGGAGCCGGTTGCCGTGCGCGTGGGGGATGACGACGGCGATGTCGGCGGCTTCGAGCATTTCGAGATCGTTCGCGCTGTCGCCCAGCGCCACCGTGGTCCAGCTCCGCTCGGGAAAGTGCGTATGGTAGAGTTGACTGACCGCGCGCAGGCCATCGGCCTTGTCCTCCTGCCCCATGAGGTGGAAAAAACGCCCCCCTTTGAGGATGCGGATGCCGTTGAGCGCCAGTTCTTGTTTGAAATCGAGAAAAGCCTCTTCGCTGTCTTGCCAGAGGATGGGTTCGCTCGCCTCACGCTCCATGGCGCGGGCGGCATCCTCCTCCTCCAGTCCGGTGTGAGCCATGAGCTGACCGACCGACCAATCGGCGAAGCCCTCGAAGCGGAAAGCGGCCTGCGAACGCAGCTCGTGAGCTTTTTCGATGAGAAAGGCGCGACTCAGTCCCTGGATCTGGATGTCGTAATCGTCCTCATTTTCACCAGCGGGGAAGGACTTCGGCAATGCGAGCAGCCCGCCGTTTTCCGCCACGAGGGGCGCGCGGGTGTCGAGCCTGGCCGCGAGGGCGCGCATCTCGGCAATCGTTTTGCTGGAATTGAGCACGAGCGGACAATCGTGCGCGCGCAGAGCTTCCAGGGCCTCGCGAGCGGCCGACCAATCGTAACGGTGGTCGAGCAGGGTGGCGTCGAGGTCAGTGATGACGAGGAAGGCGTTTGGCGGAGTCATGAGAAGCGGGGGTTCGGGCAGTGGCAAAAAATCCCGGGAGGAATTTTTTTTCAGCCTAGCAGCCGTTGACTCGTCCGCGAGCTAAAGTTTCGCAGTTTTTTGTCAGGAACGAACGCGCCTCGACCCGGGCCGAATCCTTCGTGGTGGTCTTGAAAATAGGGCATGGTGTGTTGCTGGGAGAACTCCCGAAACAAGGTCTAGCAGACAGCATGCCAATCGTTTTTCATCGCCCCCGCTGCTCCCCCTTTACGACCTACCGATCTCTCCGCTGTGACTTCTTCCGCCTTGTTCATGTCTGAATTCGAGAACCCCAGACAAAAAATGAAAAAATATATTGCGGAAGGAATTGGAACCTTTTGGTTGGTACTTGGTGGATGCGGCAGCGCCGTGCTCGCGGCGGGCTTTCCCGAGGTCGGAATCGGCCTGCTCGGCGTCTCCCTCGCCTTTGGTCTCACTGTGCTGACGATGGCCTGCGCGATCGGCCACATCTCCGGCTGTCACCTCAATCCGGCGGTCTCTCTCGGCCTCTGGGCGGGCGGGCGCTTTTCCGAGAAAGAGCTCGGACCCTACATCGCGGCCCAGGTGCTCGGCGGCCTCCTCGCCGGCGGGATTTTGTTCCTCATCGCCAGCGGCCAGGAGGGATTTGACGCTTCCAAAGGCTTCGCAGCCAACGGCTTCGGCGAAAACTCGCCCGGTAAATTCTCTCTCGGCGCCGCTTTTCTCACGGAGGTCGTCATGACGATGATTTTCCTCTTCATGATCATGGGAGCGACGGATGGAAAAGCGCCTGCCGTGGTCGCCCCCATCGCCATCGGGCTGTGCCTGACCCTGATCCACCTCGTCAGCATCCCCGTCACCAACACCTCGGTGAATCCGGCGCGCAGCACCGCGGTGGCCTTCTTCGCGGGCGGCGGAGCCATCGGCCAACTCTGGCTCTTCTGGGTCGCCCCGATCATCGGCGGCGTTGCCGGAGCCCTGCTTTACCGCACGGTGGCGAAGGAGGACTAGGAGGAGCTGCGACCCCTCCCCTTGTCGATTCCATACACCGATTTGTCGACTTTCTACACTGTAATTTCGTTGCTCCCGAGCCTTGTTCATTTGAAAATTCCCCTCCGCCAAGCAGTGAACTGCACTCAACAAAAAATGAAATCATCAACCGCTTCCCGCACCCATCGAGCGACTGCCGCTCCAGCTTTGCTCGCTCTCCTCGCCGTTTCCCCAGCCCACGCGGCTTGGGTTCTCATGGACAACTTCGATAGCTACGACAACTCCACCGTCACCAACGTCGGCGCCCACGCCAATGGGGATGCCACCGGAGGTGCCTGGGATGGCGTTTGGGATGGCACTTCCAATGCGGTTATCAGCGACGTTTCCGGCACGAACAATGCGATGGAGCTCTGGGGAACCGAGGATGGGACTGGCGGCGCGTGGCGCGGTATGGAAACGGACC
>JBNNED010000136.1:0-5866 GCA_050285825.1 Verrucomicrobiales bacterium
GAAACAGTGATGCTGGTCCAGAAAGACTTCGGCGACCGCACCGATCGCGCCCACGCCCGTCTGAAATACACCATCGATGACCGCTCGACCGAGTGGTTCACGGCGGAAGTGCAGAGTCGCCTGAGCTTCGAGATGGAGCCTCCGCGCGATTTCGCCTTCGAGGACAATGGCGACCGCTTCGGCTGGTTCCAGGACGACAAGGGGATGTGGCACCTGAATCTCTTCATCTCGGGTGGTCGGGTCGTGGACAGTGCGGCCTACCCGCTCAAAACCGGCCTGCGGGAAATCGCGAAAATCCACGAGGGCGAGTACCGCCTCACGACGAACCAGAACCTCATCATTGCCAATATTTCGCCGGAAAAACGTCCGGAAATCGAGGCCTTGCTGGAGAAATACAAAATTCTCAAGAGTCACGAGCGCGGGGCTCTGCGCCTCAATTCGATCTCCTGTGTGGCCCTGCCGACCTGCGGGCTGGCTTTGGCCGAGGCCGAGCGTTACCTGCCGAAACTCATCACCGAGCTGGAGGAAGTGACCGAAGAATGCGGCTTGCGACATGATGCCATTACGATCCGCATGACCGGCTGCCCGAATGGCTGCGGGCGACCCTACCTCGCGGAGATTGCCTTCGTCGGTAAAGGGCCGAACAAATACAACGTCTATCTCGGCGGAGGCTTCGCGGGCGACCGACTGAACAAGCTTTATCGGGAATCGGTGGAGGACAGCGAGATCAAGGCGCTCCTGCGTCCGATCATCGAGGACTACGCCAAAAACCGCGAGGAAGGCGAGCACTTCGGGGACTTCGTCATCCGCCAGGGCTACGTCGCCGCGACCCAACAAGGGCTCGACTTCCACAAAAACGTGAAGGATGACGCCCGCGCCAGCGCCTGAGGCGAAAAAGCGGGCCTGTTATTATGAAAACCTCTCAATACCTCCAAAATCCGGACCCGGACGCCGCCGCGCTCAGCGCCGAGCTGGCCGAGTTGAAAGCCGGGGAACGCATCAGCCTGCTTTACGAACGCTGGGGCTCACGGGTTGTGGCCTCGACGAGCTTTGGCTTGCAGGCGGCGGTCATGCTGAAGCTCATTGCGGATCACGCGCCGAACATGCCCATCGTCTTCATCGATACCGGCTACCTTTTCCCGGGAACCTATCAATACGCCGAGCGTTTGACCGAGAAATACGATCTCGATATCCGCGTTTACAACCCGCGCATGACCCCGGCGCGACAGGAGGCGCTTTACGGCCAACTTTGGGAGCAGGGCGCGCCGGGTTTGGAAAAATACGGCTTGCTGAACAAAGTCGAACCGATGAATCGGGCCCTGCAGGAACTCGATGCCGACATTTGGCTCAGCGGCGTGCGCCGGGTGCAGTCGAAGACGCGCGCGGAGCGGGATTTTGCCGAACAGCAGAGCCGGACGCTCAAAGTTTATCCCATTCTCGACTGGGTCGATGCCAAGATCGCGAGCTTTTTCTACGAGAACGAGCTTGAACGTCACCCCTTGGAAGACAAAGGCTACCGCACGATGGGCGATTGGCATTCCACGCGCCCGGTTGGGGCCGATGGCGATGTCGAATCGACCCGTTACGGCGGCGAGAAATACGAGTGCGGCCTGCACGAAGTCTCCGGCAGCCAGGATTTTCAGATTTGAATATCGGGCAGTTCGGTCAGGGACGATCCACACTTCGTGGAGTGGGGGCTCCGGCTCGGGACTTGACCCCGGGGAGGGATCGTGGCAAGGAGTGGACATGAAACATTGGCTCCTTTTCTTCCTTCTTTTCCGGGCACTGCCCCTGGCTGCCCAAGACGGACAAGGGGGTGATCTGCCGCCGCGCCAGCCGGTTCCGCCCGCTGTGATGGTCGAGGCGCAGGAAGCGACGCAGAAGCTGGTGGATCAGGTGGTCGCCGGAGATTTTCTCGCGCCCATCGAGGCCATGCATCCGGAGTGGAAGAAAAAAGAGGCCATGAAGAGCGGGGGGATGGAGAAGTATTTGGCGAAAATCAATGCCGAGATTGAGAAGTTGAAAGCCATGGGGATGAAAGTCCTCGTGATGAAGGCGGATCCGCCCGTGCAGGGTTTCGAGGTTGATTTCGGAGTCGTCGAAGGACAGGGGGCGTTTCGGAAATGGATGGTCTTCGTGCCGACGCGGAAGATTTTTTCCGCCTTCCAGCCGGACGTGCAGCCGCCCAAGATGGTGAAGATTGGCACCAACAGCTTCATGGTGGCCATTCGGGAAAAATCCGGGGGAGAGTGGTCTTTTATCGACGGTTCGGCGCTGCGGGCGCTCGATTTACGCCAGATGTTTCCGTTTTTGCCGAAGGCAGATCAGCGCCTCGGCTTTCCGCCGCGCAACGGTCGGGTCATGGAAGAAAATTGAGATGGGCTCGGATCGCAAAAAGAAAAAAAAGGGCGGAAAACTCCGTCCGGGCAAGGGCTTGCCCCTCGATGACAAGTGGCTGGCCAAGCTCAAGAAGCGTGGGGCGAGCGAGGCTATCGAGGTGCGGGAGTCGGCCATTCACGGCAGCGGCGTGTACGCGGCGCGGGATCTTGTGGCGGAGGAACGCATCGTGGAATACGTTGGTGAGCTGATCCCGAAGGAGGTCAGTGAAAAGCGGGCGCAGGCGCAGGCGGCGAAAGCGGCCGCGAGTGGCGAGGCGGCGGTTTATATTTTTAATCTGAGCAAGAAGTGGGATCTCGACGGGAGTTTTGATTGGAATCCGGCCCGGCTCATCAACCATTCCTGTGATCCGAATTGCGAGGCTTTCACCGAGGGGAAACGCATTTTCATCTACGCCAAGCGCGCGATCCAGGCCGGTGAGGAGCTGACTTTTGACTACGGCTTCGAGCTCGAAACCTACGCCGACCATCCCTGTCTCTGCGGGGCGGAAAACTGCGTTGGTTACATCGTGGGGAGTGACTATCGCGATGATTTGGAGGCTCTGATCACCCGGGAAGAAAAGGCCACGGCATGACGCCTTTTCAGGCAAAAATCTACGCCGCGCTGGGTGAGATTCCGCGCGGAAAGGTCGTCACCTACGGCGTTTTAGCGCGTCGGGTCTCCTGTGGCTCGGCGCAGGCGGTCGGGCAGGCCTTGCGGCGCAATCCCCACGCGCCGGAAGTTCCCTGCCACCGGGTCGTGGCGGCGGATCGCTCGCTCGGAGGCTACGCGGGCGAGCGTGGCGGGGAGAAATTGGCTCAAAAACGGCGCTTGCTGGCGAGCGAAGGGGTCGTTTTCGAGGAGGGAAACGAGCGGGTGGCGACAGGAAGTCTCTGGGACTGGCCAGCGATCAAGCGCGTCAGAGCAGGGCGTTGACTGAGAGCTCGATGAAGGCACCGGGGTCGCCGATGTAGCGGATGACGCCTTCCTGATCGAGGACGAAGATCTTCGGGTAGCGCAGGATGTGGTAGCGCTGGGCGATGAGTTGTTCACTGTCGCTGAAATTCCGCCACGGGCTGCTTTCATCCGCCGTCATCTGCCGCAGAGTCGCCAAACGATCCTGATTGACGCCGATGATGCGGGCTTTTTTGCCAGCGAGCTTGCCGTGGAGGTCGCGCATGAGCTTGAGGCTGGCTTCGGCGTCTGGCATCCAGGTGTTCCAGAAGAAGAGGACGACGACTTCGCCGCGGTAATCGCTCAGCTTGAACTTTTCGCCAGCGGCGTCCTGTCCCTGGATGTCGGGCGCGGTGCGGTCGACGGAGAGGTAGCGGATGGTGAAGAGTTCGCTCTCGGCCAAGCGGGCGACAGTGGTCTTGAGCACGGGCAGATCCGCGCTTTTGATGACCGCCTGGCGGATTTTTTCGATGCGCTGACGCTGGATCTTCGGGGTGTCACCGAGTTTGCGCAGGAGGAGAGCCTGGCCGAGGGCGGCGGCTCCTTGGACTTCCTCGCTCGGGTTTTTCGCTTCGATCAGCTCAAGGAGTGCGAAAGCCTTGGGGTCGTTGCCCAGAGTGATGCCGATGCAGTAAGGGCCGACTTTCGGGCTCAGCGTGTGGAATTTCTCGACCGCGCGGCGGATGACGGAGGCGGGTTGCACGGCCACGGGCGGTTCGCCGGGCTGCGCGACGGGAAAGGCGATGTCCGGGGCGTTTGCAAGGATCCAAACGGCGGGCTCGATGGTCCAGCTTTCGGATAAATTGGCTTTGATTTCGTTCCAGAGAGCCCGTCCCGTCTCGTTGGGGTCGGGTCGCTGGGCCCATGCGCGCGCCTGAGCCGCGGGGTCGGCCGCTTGCTGGATGGCCGCGAGCCAGGCCTGGTGGGCGAGGTCGTAGTCGCGCTGGATGCGGCGGGCTTCGTTGGCGCTTCCGGCGGAGAGAAGGGCGCAGCCGAGAAGAGAGAATAGTAAGATCAGTCGGGTCATTCCGGGAGGTGGCTGGCTTAGGTGATTCAACGGTATTGATCGAACATCCCGCCCAGAGCGCCTTGACCTTCACCGGCTTGCGGGCGATTCCAGGGCATGTTGTTTCCGTCTTCACTGCCCGGAGGCGGGACCGGCTTGCGCTCGGCCGTGCTTTGGTCGGCGCAGGAGCTGACGAGGAAGAGCGAGAACAGGGACAGGAAGAGCAACTTCGCGGGCATGCCCGGACTGTGGCGCGTTTCTGGAAAAATGCAAGCGGTGAGCGCGAGATCTTGGTGGTTGACTTCGCCGACCGTCACGGCCTAGCCTGAGCGCGATGAAAACACTGAAGAGCCTAGCTCTCATCCTCGTAGCCGCCCTGACACTGAATTCTTGTGCCCTCATCGGAGCGCCGATCAGAATGTTGAAGCATGGGGTCGGCCGGATGGGGATCGTGGGAGAGACGCAGGACCTGCCGGTCGCGACCAAGGCCACGGAGCGTCAGGAAGAAGCGGCAGAGCGCTGAGCGATCCGCCGCTCGCCGCCGGGGAGAATTTCGAAGCTGAGCCAGCGGGTTTCCGGAGGAAGGTAGTCCGGGTGGAGGGTGGCCCATTCGACGATGACGAGGCCGCCCCGTTCGAGGTAATCGTCCCAGCCGAGGCCGTCGAGCTCGCTGCTGGCTTCGAGGCGGTAGAAATCGAAATGCGCCACGGGCCAGGGGGCGCCTTCGTATTCGTGGACGAGGGAGAAGGTGGGACTGGTTACGGTCTCCGTGGAGCCCAGGGCTTTGAGCAGGGCTTGGGTGAAGGTCGTTTTGCCCGCGCCGAGGTCTCCATCGAGGGCAAGGACCGCGCCGGGTTGGAGTTCGGCGGCGAGTTCGCGAGCGCAAGCCTCGAGGGCGGGAAGGTCGGGGCAAAGGCGGGGCCAGTCCATGAGTCGTCGGTGCTTGTTCAATCCCAGTCGATGAAATCGGCGTCGGTGATGACCTCGGCGAGAACGGGCACGTCGCAGAGTTCTTCAAGCAATCCGCGGTTGCTGACGGTGGCGAGATCGCGTTCCTGTTCGATGTGATTCAGGATGATGCCGAGGCAATTCAGTCCCGCCGCTTTGATCGCCTTGACCGTGAGCAGGGTGTGATTGAGCGCGCCCAGTTTGTTATCGACGACGAGGAGGATGGGGAGGTCGAGCCGGCGGACGAGATCGGGGATGGCGAGCCCGGGGGCGAGGGGGACTTCCCAGCCGCCGGCTCCTTCCACGAGGAGAAAATCGCACTGGGCTTTCAAGCGCTCGGCTTGGGCCTCGATTTCGGCCAGATCGACCTCGAAGCCTTCGATGCGGCTCGCTGCGAGCGGAGCCAGCGGGCTCTGGTAGTAGAAGGGGGTGATTTCGTGAAGATCGAGCAGCGCGCCACTCGCTTCGCGGAGGCGTTCGACATCGTCGGGGCTACCACTGCACACCGGCTTGAAGGGCAGTGCCTTGAAGCCGCTTTCCTGTAATTCCTTGAGTATCAGGCAGCTCACGTAGGTTTTGCCG
>JBNNED010000137.1:0-7233 GCA_050285825.1 Verrucomicrobiales bacterium
GCAATGCCTCATCAATGGCCCAGCGCAAACCCTCCGGCGTGTAATGCCCGAAGAGGAAGCCGCTGCCCGTCCCCGCTTCGTAATTCAAGTGATCCACCGTGTCGTGAATCCCGCCCGTGTCATGCGCGATGGCCAGCGTGCCATACTTCGGACTGATCATCTGAGGCAGGCCGCAGGGCTCGAATCGCGACGGCATAATCATGAAGTCCGCCCCGGCATAACCGAGGTGGGAAAGCGGATCGCGGAAGTCCGCCAGCGCCACGCGGTCGTGCAAATCATGCATGCGCACGACATCGCCGAAATGCCGCTTGAACTCGCCATTGGCAATGATCGCGACCTGCAAATCCGGGTAATCCACCGTCAGTTGATGAAGAATGTGGCAGAACAACTCGGGACCTTTTTGCACCGGATCGAGGCGCGAAGGCCAGAAGAGCAAGGGCGCGTCCGGATCGATTTTCAACCCGAGAATCTCCTGCAGCCGATGCTTGTTCGCCGCCTTGCCCTCGCGATGCGTCTCCGCCGTGTAGCGCGCTTCCAAATGCTCATCCGTTGCCGGATCGAAGGTCGCGTCCGGAGCATTCAAAATCCCCGAAGCACAGCCGTGGTGGCATTTTTGCCAGAGCTCGTGATTGATGTGGCCGGGGACGAAATCATGCTGACCGTCAACGACTTCCGAGAGAAATTTCGGGCTCACGGAGTTGACGTGATCCGCCGAAAAAATCCCCGTCGTCAAGAAATCCACCGGATTGCTCTCCCGGCTTTCCTCGTAATGATGCGGCGTGCGCAAGTAATAACAATGCTCCCAAAACTCCGCCGCATCGATGCCCCGGTCCTCGATCGCCGCCAGCGTCAGCTTCTCCGTATGGATGTTATGCACCGTGAACAGGCTCTTGATCCCGTAGCGCTTCGCCACCGCCGGCACCAGCCCCGTCATCCAGTCGTTACAATGGATCAAATCCGGCTTCACCTGCGGGATGATGTGGTTGATGACCTCCCGTTGGAAAGCGAGCGAGAGCTTGTGGTTCTCGTGCTGGCTATACACCCGCGAGCGATGGTAAAAAATGCGGTCCTGCGCCATGTGGATGTGCTGCTCCGGCAAGGCCCGGTTCACCCGCTCATACTCGGACTCGAAGACATTGTGCGCCTCCAGATGGAACATGCGGCGGTAATTCGGCAGGGCCACGTGCACATCCGCGCCCAGCTCGAACAAAGCATTGACCAAAGAAGCCGAGACATCAGCCAAGCCCCCGGCCTTCGCCGACAAGCGCTGGGCCAGGTTTCCCATGCCTTTCGGCAAATACGTGATCTCCGGAGTCACCACGAGGATGCGTGGCAGTCTCTTCTCATCGTTACTGTCTTCTACTTTCGTTTTCGCCTGTGTCGTCATTGGGGGTTATACAAATGATTAAAAAAATGGATTCGGGATCAGTCGGGCCACCTCCAGCAGAAAACCAGCCAGCTTCAGCCAACTTGTTTCGATAAAAGGCCCCGCACTCATGACTCAATACACGCCTTCGATCACCGTCTTCGAGCCACTCTGGAAGGGACGCACATCGCCCACCCCGTCCCACGGAAACTCCGCACACTCCGGTCGCCGGATCGCCTCATCGCGCTCCAGGAAACGCGGCATGAAAAACTCCTTCGTCATCGTCGTCAGCTCCACCCGCCCGTACTCCCCGTACTCCACCAGCTCCCCCGCATCCTCCGGATTGACCACCCGCAGGACCGCGCGCGGTTGCGGCGCATAGTAAGTCAGCGAATACTCGCCCGGCTCCCGTTTCCGACTGATCGCCAAGCCCATGAGCGTGTTGCCGTAGGTCGGAGCGTAATTGATCTTCCCTTCCAGAACCTCCTCCTCGATGAAGCGCACATACTGCGGCGTCATCGTCGTCCCCCCCGCGAAAACCCCGCGAATCCCCGCATCGGCCAGCGACATCCGCTCGGCCAGACTCTCCAGCAGCTTCGGCGTCGTGAACAGGCACTTGATGTCGCGGTGCCGGATAATCGTCGCCGCCTGGTCAATGACGTGCGCCTGGTAGGCCCGCGCCATCTCAAACTCCCCCATCCCGATGAGCCGCTTGACCCAGCGCGGATCCAAATCAATGAAATAACAAGCCCCGCCCCGCACATTGGCCAAATGCTCGATGGCCAAACGCAAGCGCCGCGGCCCCGTTGGCCCCACCATCAGCCAGTTCGCCCCCTGCGGGAAAAAATCCGGCCCGTAATGCTCGGAAAACTCGGTGTAATCCGTCTTATAATCCTCCCAGCCGATCCGCTGCTTCGGCATCCCCGTCGTCCCCCCCGTCTCAAAGACATTGTAGGGCCGACCCTCAAAAGCTTTCGGAATGAAACGCGCCGGATCCTCCCTGCGCAGCACCTCGTCATCAAAATTATCAAAGGCCAACAAGTCCTCAAAAGCCCGCACCTCCGCCCGCGGATCCCAATCGGCCTCCCGCGCCCAATCCAACCAATACGGACACCCCGTCTCTGGCGAAAAATGCCACGCCACCATCTCCCGCGTGTGCGCATCCAGCGCCGCCTTCGCCTCTGCTATCGATAATTGACTGCTCATCGTTCCTGACTCCCTACCAAAACAGCGTACCACAGCCCCAGCGGCAAGAAATCATTCCTCGAAAGGCGCATTTTTCCCTCGAAGCCCCACTGCACTCAGCGCCGACGACGCCCCAAGGCCAAGCCACCCATCGCCAACAAAACAAGAGAGCTCGGCTCCGGCACAATCGTCGCTAACTGACCTTGGAAAAAACTCTCGTCCTTCAAGCCACTATAAAGCGCAATCTCGTCGATATCGCCGACGAAAGCTTCTTGTCTCCCCCCTGTGGAAGTTCTTAAAATTCCCACCCCATACTGATAATTCAACGCGAAATTGCCTGCAAAACTGTTCGACCCTCCACTGACCAAGGTCGGGTTCCCAGCTGATAAATCGGCCAACCAAGTCGTGACCGTTGTTTCTTCGGAAACGGCATTATAACTAAAAGTCGATGCCATATAATACCAACTCCCCGCGCTGTAGGTTCCGTAAGAAATAGAATTAGAATAAGGATGACCTGAAATCGCAATCAAGTTAGTGGTTGTTTGAGCCCCGAAATACCCCCTCTCTCTGAGACCGGGGTCTCCTGGGTCGTTCGGATTATGGAAGGCGGCAAAAAGATATCCCGTCCCACTCGCCAGCGCATCTGCAGAGACAATCGCCTCAAAGCTCGCCGTCGTCGGCATACTCACCGCCAGACTCGTCTCATAAGCTGTGTTCGTGCCCCGCTCAGTCGTAAAGGCTTGGCTCGTCCCATCATAACCCGCTCCATAACGTGAACTGTGCGTCCCCGACCCGACCTCCGCCAAATCATTCGTCCCCACCCCGTCACTTTGACGCTCCGCCCCCGTACTGCCTTCAAACGACCACAAATGCATGGCATCGCCGTCCGCCTGCACATTGCTCCGCCAAGCCATCACCGAGGCCTGCGCCGAAGACAGCCCCGCCAACATCGTCATCATCACACAATAATTTTTCATAGGTAGAGTACGAATAAGAAAAATCATGCTGGATTTGTCAAATCAATTCTTCCTACCGCCTGAAACTCCCTGCAATGTTCCCCTCTCCCGCGCGTATCCTCCCTCATGCTCAGATCGTTCCTCATCGCCCTCCTCACCTGCCTCCCCACCCTGGCCCAAGTCCATCACCTGCCCGCCACCGGCGTCGAGGCCCCCGGACTTCCCATTCCCGAGAACCTCCGCGTCCCCGCCGCTTGGCCCAGCGCCGCCATCACTCCCGCCGGATCAGATGACAGCACCGTCTTCACCTGGAAAAAGCGCGACTTGCCCGCAGGCGACACCATCCGCCTCCGACTCAGCTCCGCTCTCGACTTACGCGAAGTCACCACCCTCCGGGCCAGCCTCGCCCAAAGCGGCGAAGCCCTGGGCGAATTCGACTTCAACCACGCCCCCGTCTTCCAGATCATCGAGCTTCCCCTCAGCCGCACACAGGCCGAAAAAGTCCTCTCCCAGGGCCTCCGCCTCACCCGCACGGCCGGGAAATCCCCCCTCCACCTCTTCGCCCCCGCCCGCGTCGGCCGCAGCCTGCCCCCCCTCCTCCAACCCCACCTCATGATCGCTGGAAAAAGCGACCGCTGGGCCGAGTTCCACCGCCGCCTCCTCGCAGATAACGGCACCATTCAAACCTTCGGCTGGATGGAAGGCTGCCTCCTCGATGGCCTCCGCGACCTCGCCCAAGGCGACCCCCATAGCCCCGCCTCTCACGCCCTTTCCCGCCGACTCGACCTCTTTCTCGTCGGCTCCGACCTCCGCTACGAAGACCCCCGCAGTCGCCCCGCCGACAACCGCGTTTACGGCATCGAAGGCAGCCTCCCCTTCTCCGTCATCGCCCACACCCACCCCCGCCATCCCAGCCTCGACACCGCCGTGGAGTTTTGGAAAAAGCACGAGCGCAAATCCGGCTTCGCCCAAGGCTCCATCCAGGACGGCGGCACCTGCACCGCCGAAGGCTCCTACACCGTCGGTCACGCCCTCATGCAAGTCGCCGTCGCCCGCCAGGATCCCGCCCTCGTCGAGCTCGCCCTCACCCAGTTCCGCGTCCGCCGCGATGTCCTCCTCGATGACAACAAAGACCTCTGGCTGCGCAACAACGGCAAAGGACGTCACATGAAAAACTGGGCGCGCGGAGTCACCTGGTATTACCTCGGCCTCATCCGCGGACTCGCCGCCACGCCGGACGGACACGACACCAGCGACCTCGAAGCGGAAGCCCTCCGCATGATGGACTTCGTCCTCGCCCACCAACAGGAAAACGGCCTCTGGCGCAACTTTCTCCACGACCTCTCCCAAAGCGTTGACACCTCGGGCTCCGCAGGCATCGCCGCCGCCCTCGCCATCGGCGCCCGCCATGGCATCCTGCCAGCCGAAAAAGCCCTCCCCGCCGCCCGCCGCGCCCTCGCCGGACTGGAAAATCACCTCACCGCCGACGGCCTCCTCGAACACGGCACGCCCAGCAACCGCTCGAAAGAAGCCAGCACCAACAAGCGCGTCATCTTCCCCGTCGGCATGGGCCTCGCCGCCCAACTCATCGCCGCCCTTGAAGATTAAAAACGGAACGCCAAGCTCCCGCTTGGCCGCAGCGCTCTCGAAAACGCCCGGCACCAGCTTGGCACTCCCGACACCGGTCCCCCGGCTCATTCTCCTTGCGGAATCAGCCGGTAGGCCGCTCCGTCGTTGGCGGAAACGTCCATCTCCAGCACACTCTCCGCCGTCACTTTCTCCTCCGCGATCCGCACCTTCGTCTGTGTCGGCACCGACTCGTCGTGCGTGTAAGAACGCAGCAGATAGTCTTTCCCGGGCTCTAAAAAGTCCAGTTTCGCCGTGAACTTGCGTGGCGACTCCGCATTCATAGCTCCAAGATACCACTCGGCACCAGCGCGCCGCGCCATCACGACGAATTCCTCGATTTCCCCACCCAGCACCCGGCTCTCGTCCCACACCACCGGCACGTCCTTGAAAAAGACCAACTCCGGCTCGTCACGCCCCATGAAGGGCTCGCCCCCGTCCTTCCCGGCATTCGGACGGTCATACCAGAAAATAAACTGCCACGGGCTGTAGCAACACACCGTCTTCCCCAGCTGGAAGGCGTGGTTCATCTTCTTCGCGACCCGTCCATCGTAATAACAAATGGTATTGTCGGCCGCTCCCGCCAAATAACGCGGGAAGAAAATCCCCAGGGTCTGCTTCGGCGTCGGGGCCGTCTCATCGCCGCCGATCCCTTCCTGCGTCATCAAATTCGGATAAGTCCGGCTGTAACCCGTCGGGCGGTATTCATCGTGAATGTCCACCATCATCTCATAGTCCGCCGCCTTCCGCACCGCTTCGTGCAGCCAGCGCGTGTGCTCCTGCGAGCCCACATGGACGAAACCATACTTGATCCCCGCGATGCCCCATTTTTGATAAAGGGGTAAAATCTCGTCCAACTGCTTCGTCAGCGCCCGCTGATTCACATACACCGTGACCCCCACCCCCCGCTCCTTGGCATAAGCCACCAACTCCGGCAAATGCAGCGGGCCCTTCGAGCGCTTGGGATCCAGCGTCACCGTCGTCGCATCCTGCGCATCATCATACTCGTGCCCATACCACCCGGCATCGAAATGCACGTAGGCAATCCCATTCGCCGCCGCGAAATCAATGGCCCGCCGCGCCCCCGTATCGGTCAAGGTCACCTCTCTCAGCACCTTGCCCGGCTTGATCCAGCTCGTATCCTCGATCGCGCAGGGCTCACTCAGATTCAAGAGTAAATCATTGTTCTCCAGCAAGTCGCCCGCCGTGCGCCCCGCCATCACAAAGCGCCAGGGAGACGTGATTTTTTCCTCAAAAACGACCTCGCCCGAGAGCCGCGCCCGCACCGTCTTCTCCTCCCCACTCAGCTTCATGCGGGCAAAATCCACCAACCTGGCCTCGCCCACCGCCACGAACAAATCGTCCTCCTCGGCATGAAAAATCTGCGGCCGGTCATAGACCTTCCCCATCTCGCTGATGCGCCGCTTCTCGTAAAAAGACTGCGCGTTCGTCGCCGTCCACGTCACATGATCCTGCGGAAACACAAACTCCGTCAGCTCCCCCGAGAGCACCTGCCGACCCTTCCCCGCCAGATGATAACAAAAGGCCACCCCCTCGTCATAACAACGCACCTCGATCTTCATCCCCAGCTCATCCCCCGTCTCGAAAGTGTAAACCTGGCTCCGATAATGATCCGTCACCACCGCCCGCTCGCCGTAAACCGGCTTCCAAGTCTCCTCCACCGTCTTCACCTCCGAGGCCGCCATCGCCGAAACACCCGCCCCGACGCGCCCCCCGCCCTTCCGCTCAAAACCCAGCGCCGAAGGCTCGATCAAGACCTTCCCCTCGTAACTCACCTGGTAAGTCGGCACCCCATCGACCAAGCTCAAGTCGAAGTCATAATTCCCCGAAGGCGACTCCAAAGCCGCCGCCGAGAGCGCAACGAGTGTCTGCGCGATGAGAAAAAAAGTCCCGGAAAAGGTTTTTGAATCCATCCCTCTAAAACCCCCGCCGCCCAGGCCATCTTACAGAAATCCTTTCCTGTCGCGCCCCGAAAATTCCTCCTTCAATTTCCCCGCCGATCTCTCCACACTCCCCCCATGCTTTTTTTCCACCAGACGCGCCCCGCCCTGAAAATCTGCGGTGTGACCAGATCGGAAG
>JBNNED010000138.1:0-3918 GCA_050285825.1 Verrucomicrobiales bacterium
CTTCCGATCTGGGTGGGTGGCCTATGACGTTCTGCTAAAAAATGAGTTCCTTCCCAACGCTCAATAGTACAGACTTTTACAATCGATTTGAGGAATATTTTGCTAATCACCTAAGCACTCAAGATTCGTTAATATTCGAGAAAGAAATTGAAGCTGAAGCATACAATAAGTTAGTCAGAAGTTGGTAGAATGGTTGGGATTTTGATTCTCAGGTGGAGTATTTTGGTGGTCGAGGGGCCAGTATACTAATTCAGAATCTTGCGATAGATTGGGAAGGCATTTGGAGTTGGTTAAAAAGTAGGACAGCTGACATGCCACAGGGAGCTCTTGTCAATTTTGAGGTTCACGACAATATCAAGGATGATGTCATGGTCGGTGGATCGCAGTTGTTACGATATGTGATCACGAGTTCTGGTGTCTTCGCCGAAGCTAATGAATAAGCAGAACAAGTCGGCGCACACCAACCCGCTACCCGCTCTGAGTCGGAGATTTGAGATGACTAGAACCATTAACCCCAAGTCGATAGCACGCTACAGGCAGCGGATGTGTGGACTTCGACGTTTAGCTAAGAAAACATGCATCGTATGCTCAAAAAAATCATATTACTGGCCATCGTTCTGACGATTGGTAACGGCATTTCTTCAGCTCATCAGGATACGCCCTTGGAGCTGAAGGAAGGAGTTCTTATGGGATTACCCAAACCTTTCCAGCCAGCGAGGTTCAATCTAAAAAAGAAAATCCTCACGATAGGTGGCAAGGACCTTCAGCTGCCCCTCGTGCTGAAACGATTATTTCCGGACACCAGAGAAGAGGGCGTATTCGGAGAGCCGCACAAAAAAGAGGGAATTCCGTATGACCTTTCATTTTATGCTTCGTGGTATCACGGCCCGTCAATTTTACCGCCTTACCTTCAGATCAGGATTGTCCCTAAGGATAGAGATTTCAGGTTTGAGATTTTAGTGGATATTCAGAATCTCAAGTTTTTGGGTGCAAAGATGGTTGTCTCGCTTTCGCCAAACGATTACCAGCATATCCCAATAGAAATAGACGGTCCCGATAGATCCCCCCCCATCGATCTCGATTGGAAATCAGCCATCGGCACATGGAAGTGCGGTACACTTGTTGTCGTAATTTCGAAAGATGCGATTAGCGCGAAAGATGGAGGAGATGCAGTGAATTACCCCAATGGAAGCATTTCCCCGGTCAGGCCTGGCGAGATGTTGCTCCAGATGCCCGATGGAGATAATGAGCAATTTTCATTCGTCAGAGCCGGGGATATCCTTAATCTCTATTTGGCGCGCGGAGGGCTTGAATTAGTCAGAGTTGGGAGCGACACTGACAAGCTATACGAACAACTAGAAAAAGATGCCGAACAAGGTGCGGCACCCAAGCCCTGACCCGTCGCGAATCGAAATCTGAATAACCATTCCAGCCCCTTAACCTTGAAGTCGAAGTGTACCCTCCGGTAGTGCATGGGTGGCTTTTGGCGTTATGCTATGAAAGAGGACGTGATCGACCTGATCTTCTGCACTGCCAACCGGCGATAAGCTAGTGTTTGCCAGTGGGTTTAGGGAAAGATAGTGAGGGTGTTTTCGGTGACGAGGCCTTGCAAACGGATGTCGTGGGGCTGGTGGGGGAGTTCGCTGAGGATTTGGGAGGAGAAGGCGACGCCGAGCGTGAGAGCTTGGGGGGCTTGGGGGAGGTAGCGGTCGTAGTACCCCCCGCCTTGACCGAGTCGCAGACCCTGTGGGGTAAAGGCGAGGCCGGGGCAGAGGATGAGATCGAGTTCCGTGGGGGAGATCTCCGGGTGGCTTTGGGCGTTGGGAGCGGCGATGTCGTGGCGTCCGCGCTGGAGTTCACTGGGATCGTTGACGTGATGAAAGCTCATCCTCCCCTCTGCGGCGCAGAGCGGGTAATGGAAGCGGTGGTGCGGGAGAAGGGCGTGGAGGGCGTCCAGGCGGGGTTCGCGTGGGGTGGCGGCGAAGAGGGCGATGTTTTGAGCGATGTTGGATTTCAGGTAAGCGGCGAGGTGCTGGCAGATCCGGGCGGACGCGGCGGCGCTTTGAGCGGGGGTGAGCTGGGCGAGTTCCCGGCGGAGTTCTCGACGGAGAGAGGCTTTGTCCTTCATTTCTTCGCTTGACGGATGAGCCGTCGCTGGCAAGCCTTCCAGAGATGATGAGGGTTTGGCAAGTTTGCATCTGCTGCTGGGCGATTTTCTCGCTGGCGGGGGCGGAGGAGAGGCCGGTCGGTGGCTATCGGGAGCCGGTGATCCAGCGAGTCGTGCTCGATGATGAGCTCGGGATGCTGGAGCGGGAGCGGGAGGAATACGCGGGGAATCTCGCGGCCTTCATGAGCAATCATCTCGCGGGCAAGCCGAGACCAGGCCAGGCCGATTACGATCTGGCCCGCAAAGTCCTAGCCCTGGCTTTGCATCTTTCGCCGCGAAACCGGCGGGCGGTGGTGTTGAATTTCCAACTCCGCAAAGGCCACGTTCCAGGGAAGGTCGAAGGCGATTATGAGCCGGCCGTGTTGGCGCGCCTGCTCTTGACGAGGGCGGAGCATTTGTTTTCGCAGAAAGGCGCGGGAAACCGCTTGGTCGCGCGCTGTTTCGTGGAGCTGGCCGCGCAGATTGATCCGCGCAATGAGGATGCCGTTTACGCCTACGAAATGCAGCGGGTGGACTACGGCGCGCTTGATTGGACGCAGCTCACGGACGCGCGACGGAAAAAGTGAGCGGGGTCTGTGGGCTGATTTTGCTTGTGTATCGGGCGTTTTCTGTCATATCCGCCTCTGCCGCCCTCCACTTGGAACCAACCCAAGAGGGAGCTGTCACCAGCAAGGTGAGGTTGGCGGGTCAGTTTTTTTTCGTCAGCGAGGGAGGAGTGGTCAGCCGGAAGAAGGGGAGTGCGGTTTCTGATATTATGAAAATGTATGTGGGGAATATTCCCTTTTCGACTTCGGACGACGAACTGAGAGATCTTTTCGGCGAATTTGGCGACGTGACGGACGTGCACATCCCGCAAGACCGTGACTCCGGGCGTCCCCGGGGCTTTGCCTTTGTGACCATGGACTCGAAAGAGGCGATGGAAAAAGCGATTGAAGAACTCGACGGCGCGGACTTCGGGGGTCGGAACCTCCGGGTGAACGAGGCCAAGCCCCGTGAAGATCGCGGCGGCGGCGGTGGAGGTCGTGGTGGCCGGGACCAGCGCGGCGGTGGTCGCGAGCGCTGGTAAATCCGCTCGATACCGAATTTTAAGAGGCTGACTTCTTCCGGAGGTCAGTCTTTTTTTGTGCTTAATTTCCGCGCGAGAGTGAGTGCCTGGCGGAGAGAGTCGGCGCTGGCCTTTCCTTGCCAGGCGATGTCGAAAGCGGTGCCGTGGTCGACCGAGCTGCGCACGATGGGCAGGCCGAGGGTGAGGTTGACGGCTTCGTCGAAGGCCAACGCTTTGAGGGGGATGAGTCCTTGGTCGTGATAGAGGCAGACGTAGGCCTCGGTTTCCGCACGGAGCCGAGGGAGGAAGGCGGTGTCGGCGGGGAGGGGGCCACGGAGGTCGATGCCCTCGGCGCGCGCTTGGGCGATGACGGGCCGGAGTAGCCGCTCTTCTTCGTCGCCAAAAAGTCCGCCCTCGCCGGCGTGCGGATTGAGAGCGGGCATGAGGAGACGGGCCCGCCCGCGCAGGCGCAGCATGGCCTCGTGGGTGAGGCGGATGACGTCGAGAAGTCGTTCTGCATCCAGGGAGGTGGGGACTTCCGCCAGCGGGATGTGGGTGGTGGCGAGCGCGCAGGTGATGGTCTCGGCGGTGAGCATCATGGCGTGGCGGGGGGCTTGCGTTTTTTCCACGAGATACTCGGTGTGACCGGGAAAGTGGTGGCCGGCGAGGTGCCAGGCCTCTTTGTTGATCGGGTTGGTGACGACGG
>JBNNED010000139.1:0-4835 GCA_050285825.1 Verrucomicrobiales bacterium
ATAGTTATCGGGATCGACATCGACATGGAAGCGGTTGCAAACGCCCGCCCAATCGACCCCGTTCTTTCCAAGCACGGTGTCGAGAGCGATCATCTTATCGAGAGGCGTCGGCGTCCCGAGGCCCGCTTTGCGCACGCCGGAATTCGGGTCAAATGGCTCCTTCGCTCCCGGAGGCGCAGCCTCGAGAACTCCCAGCGAGGCGATCATGAGACCACCCATAACTCCGGCACGGAACTTCACCGACGCCCGGCGAGACAAACTCTTCACATCAAAAATCATCGATGTCAGCCTAAAGCACTAAACTCCCTGAAGACAAGGATAAAATAGAAATCCCTCCTTTTAAATTGCGCACTTCTCAAGTCAGGGGAGATTCGCTAGGCTCGACCCGCCTGATGGCCCGGAGCCGAGATGAGCGCTTTAGTGAAAACCCCCGCAAGCTGGCAGACGAATTGGGTCCGCCCTCTTCGCCTTCTCCTGAATTTCGATCCAGCCATGGCCGCTTCACCACTGACTCCAGCCCAGGCCCCGCCAGCCCGTCCACCCGAGAATTTCCCTTCCGCCAACCCGTCACGCCCATGAGCCCATCCCGCCACTTCGGCAACTTCGAACTCGCCACCCTCAACGACGAACCAGAACTTCTCGGCATCGGCTCCTTTGGCAAGACCTACCGCGGCCACCACCGCTTCCTCAACACCGAGGTCGCCATCAAAATCATCCGCCGCCGCTATAGCGATAACGAGGAGTATAAAAAAACCTTCCTCCGCGAAGCCCGCCTCGTCGCCCAGCTCAGCGACCCCCACATCGTGCGCATTCTCGACTTCGGCGAGCAGGATGGCCGCCTCTACTACGTCATGGATTACTGTGACGGCGGCACCCTCACCGAGCTCGTCAAACGCCCCCAGGACGTCACCGACTCGCTCGTCATCGAGATCGCCTGCCAGGCCACGCGCGCCCTCGCCTGCGCCCACCGCCAGGGCATCATCCACCGCGACATCAAGCCCGAGAACATCATGCTCGACCACAGCGACGAGCCCGGTGCCCTCCACGTCAAGCTCATCGACTTCGGTCTCGCCCAGCCCGTGGCCTCCGTCACCGGCTTTGAAGAAGCCCGCGCCGAAGGCTTCCACGGCACCCCCGTCTTCGCCTCCCCCGAACAAATCCGCGAGGAACCCCTCGATGGCCGCAGCGACCTCTTTTCTCTCGGCATGAGCCTCTGGTGGCTCGCCCTCGGCGGCCAACTCCCCTTCGGCACGGAAAAAGAAACCCTCACCGAGCGCCTCTCGCCCGATAGCTACCAGCAAAAACTCCACGAGACCCTCAGCCCCGATCTCGCCATCCTCCTCGGCGGCCTCCTCGAAAAAAACGCCCAGTCGCGCCACGCCTCCGCCGACCACTTTCTCGCCCTGCTCAACGACAGCTTTCCGGCCCAAATCATCCCGGCCTCCCAACCCCAGGAGAGCCGACCCGAGCCCGATCCTGTCACGGCCCGCCCGCGCAGCGAAAGCCCCGAGCAAGTTTACCAAATCATTCGGAAAATCAGCCCCAACGGCCCCGGCGCCTACTACGAAGCCCTCCGCCTCGCCGACCAAACCCCGCTCTGGCTCTGGCTTGCCGACCATTCCGCCGACTGGCGCGCCGAGCTCGAACGCCACATCGCCCTCCTCCAATCCCACCAACCCGCCGGCGTCTCCATCCCTCTCGACTACGAGGAATTCCCAGACGGCACCCTCGCCTACACCCTCCAGCGCCACAGCGGTCGCTTCCTCAGCGAAGGCTACGAAGGGCGCCACCAATTCTCCCTCGCCGAGCTCATGGCTCCTCTCGAAGCCGCCACCCGCGCCGCCGACGAGCTCGCCAGCCTCGGACTCCCCCTGCCCGAATTCACCTCCGAGAGCATCGAATGGGCCCTCGGCTCCCTCGCCTTCGCCCCCCTCCTGCCCACCCTCGTCAGCCAACAACAAGAAGCCCCGGGCGCCACCGGCACCCTCTCGCCGGACTCCATTGGCGATCTCTCCCCCGCCGCGCGCTTCGTCATGCTCGTTTACCCGCTCATCGCCGGCCGCCGCTTTCCCCTCCCCGCCCTCTACACCCCCTCCGCCTACATCACCATCCCCAACATCAGCGAGAGCTCGAACCGCCACCTCATGGAATGGGCCAGCTCCGAGCACCTGAAAAACCCCTCCCTCTCCTCTCTCCTCACCACCCTCCTCGCCAGCGAAGGTCTGAAAGAACACAATATCCTCTCTCTCGCCTCCCGCCAAGCTGGTCACAGCAACACCCCCGGCCACACCAGCCCGCCGCCTCCCGGCCAAAGCCAATTTCCCCCGAGCCAAGCAGTTCCCCCGCCCTTCCCCACCACGCCGCAGCCCTATCATCCATCGCAACAGCCGACCCAGCACCTCGCTCCCGGCTCCTACACCACCTCCCCGCCGCCTCAAAGCTACCCCAGTCAGCAAAACCCATACCCGACGAGCCAGCCCGGCCACCAGAGCCATTACCCCACCGCCCACCCCGGCCAGCACGGCACTCAATTCCCCAGCCACGCCGCCCCCCCGCCGCAGCCCGGACAATTCCCCAGCCACCACCCGACCAGCCACAGCCCGCACCCGTCCTACCACTCACAGGCTCCGCTCGCCCACCCCTCGCACGGCAGCGTCGTGCCCGCCGCCCCCGCCCCGCCGCCCATGCCCGGGGCCAGCGCCCCCCCCACCGGGGACACACCGGCGACTGAAAAAAGCCTCCCGGCACGTCGCAAGTCGCTCCCGCTCGTCCTCACTCTCGCCGCCCTCCTCGCCCTGACCGCCGGTGCCAGCTACTACTACTTCCAGCACTACCGGAACCAGGACACAGTCACCGCCGCGAACGCCGCCCCGGCCGACTCCGGCGAGTCGAGCCCCGGCACCCCTTCCGATCAGCCGACGAATCTCCCCGCGCCCGGTGACTCGGAAAAAACGGCCCTGCAAAACGAAATCAAAGCCCTCTTCTTCAAAAAAGAACGCAGTGGCGAACTCAGCTCCCGACTCGATCGCTACACCAGCCTCTACGGCAATGACGATTCCTTCGCCCAGGAAGCCAAAAACCACCTCGCGCGCATGCTCTCGCAGGCCGATCAAGCGATCAAAGTCCCTGGTGACGCCCCCGACCTCGCCACCGCCATGCGACAAGCGGTCGCCGGACAAAGCATCGAGCTCGCCCCCGGCACCCACTCGGCGCAAGTCATTTGCAAGCCCGGTATCCGCCTCATCGGAGCCAATAAATCCACCACCATCATCGAGATGAGCGACGCCTCGGCCAGCGCTCTCCAGATCCGCGAAGGCGACACCGTGGTTCTCGAAAACCTCACCATCCAAGCCCGACGCAAAAGCGGCAACAGCCCGGCCCTCGTCACCGTCATCGGCGGCTCGCTCGACGCCCGCGATTCCCAGTTCCTGAACAACGGAGGCGACGCCCTCCACGTCCTCTCCGGCGGTCGCCTCACCCTCAGCAACTGCGAGATCCACCACAACGACGGGAACGGGGTCCACCTCGTCAGCCACTCCCGTGCCCAACTCACGAAGGTCAACTTCCACCACAACGCCAAATCCGGCATCCGCGCTGCCGCCGCCGAAGTCAGCCTCGAACTCAGCGACTGCCAGGCCAACGACAACACCCTCAGCGGCTTGGAAGCCGAAGGCGGAGCTAAAATCACGATCAAAGGAGGCGAATTCCAAGGCAATCTCGAAGCCGGCCTCAACCTCTCCGGCCAGGACACCCGACTCACCGCCAGCGGAGCCAGCTTCAACAAAAACAAAGTCGGCGTGGTCAGCGAAAACCGCTCTCACCTCAGCCTCAGCCAGTGCCACCTCACGGAAAACCGCGAAACCGGCCTGCGCTACCTCAAGGGAGCCATCGGCAGCCGCATTAAAAGCAGCCAAATCCAGCGCAACGGCATCTTCGGCGTCATGATCGAAGGCAACGGCCAAAAACCCGCCGAAGCCACCCTCTTCCTCGAAAAATGCCGCCTGCAAGACAACGGCAACGTCGCCCTCGCCGCCACCGAAGCGGCCTGGATCAGCATCGGGCAAGAAAGCGAATTACTGAACAACGGCATCGCCCTCCTCAGCGCTTCCCAAGCCCAAATCGACATCGCCGAGTCCCTCCTCCGCTACCGCCCCTCCGCCGGACAGGAAGGCCTCATCCGCGAAGGCGGGAAAATCTCCGAAATCGGCCTCGAAATCGACGAAGTGAACTGAGGAAGCCAGACGCCTGTTCCCAGCGACCAATCCGCAGCGCAGAGCTGCCGTTCGCACTCTCCCCCCGCCCGCAAGCGGAAATTTACTCGCCGAGTCCGGCGCGCAGTTCCTTGAGCTGGGCGAGCTTGCCTTCCCACTCCGCAAGGCGTTCACGCTCAACGGCGACGACTTCCGGCTTGGCGTTGGCGACGAATTTCTCGTTACCGAGCTTATTGCCTGCTTTCTGCACTTCTTTTTCGACCTTGCCGATCTCTTTATCGAGGCGCTTGCGCTCGGCGTCCATGTCGATGAGGCCTTCCAGGGGCAGGAAAAATTCGCCCGCGTCGGTGACGGCGCCCGGCGTGCCTTTCGGCGCTTCGTAAGCTTCCTCAAAGTCGATTTTTTCCGCTCCGACGAGCAAGCCGATGACTTCCGCTTCGGCCTGCAGCCACTCCGGCGCGCCTTTCGCCACGAAACGCACGTCCTTGCGCGCGGCCAGTCGGTATTCGGCTTTCAAATTCCGCAGGCGACCCGCCAGGGCGTAAACGGCGGAGGCCTGGTGCAGGGCGTCGACGCCGCCATCGGGGAGGAGCGGCGTGGTCGGCAAGGTGCTCTCCATGAGGA
>JBNNED010000140.1:0-10338 GCA_050285825.1 Verrucomicrobiales bacterium
CGCCCACATGGTCAGCCGCAGCACGGCGGACTACGAAGACATCGCCCGGGCCGGCTGCGTCGCCCTTTGTGAACCCGCGTTCTGGGCCGGTTACGACCGCGCCTCCGCCCAGGGCTTTTACGATTATTACCGTCAGCTCACGGAATACGAGCCCGCCCGCGCCGCGAAGTTCGGCATCCCGCACTACACCTGGCTCTGCATCAACCCGAAGGAAGCGGAAGACCCCGTTTTCGCCCGCGAGGTGATGTCGCTCATCCCTGATTTCATCGACAAGCCCAACGTCCTCGGCATCGGCGAGATCGGGCTGAATAAAAATACCAAAAACGAGCTCACGATTTTCGAAGAGCACGTCGACTTGGCCAAAAAATACCAAGTCCCCATCCTCATCCACACCCCGCACCTCGAGGACAAACTCAAGGGCACCCGTCTCATTCTCGACGCCCTCAAAAACGCGGGTGTTAGCCCAGAGACCTGCATCATCGATCACGTTGAGGAACACACCGCGCCCCTCGTTCTCGATGCCGGGTTCTGGGCGGGCATGACGCTCTACCCGGAATCGAAGTGCTCACCCGCGCGCGCCATCGACATCCTCGAAACCTTCGGCATGGAGCGGATTTGGATGAATTCCGCCTGCGACTGGGGCGTTTCCGATCCCCTCGCCGTCATCAAATGCGCACTTGAGATGAAGAAACGCCAGCACTCGCGCCTCACGATCGAGAAAGTCATCTACGAAAACCCGAAAACCTTCCTCTCCCAGTCTCCCAACTTCAAGATCCCAGAGTAAGAGAAGCTCTGCGGGCTCTACTTTAAAGAATATCGTAGCAGGGTCGTCTCGACTCTGTTTTGGCGAAAAGCCACAGAATACCGGCAAGATGCCGGCGCTCCCTGCTCCCTGCCACAGGATACCGGCAAGATGCCCGCGCTCCCTGTCCTCCTCTCTACTCCCTACTTTCTACTCTTTCCTCTCAAAGAAAAAAACCCCGCCGAGTCTTGCTCAGCGGGGTTTTTGATGAATGGAGCGTTCAGCTCGTCAGCTTAGGCATCGGCCAAGGCAGCCTGGGCGGCGGCGAGGCGGGCGACCGGCACGCGGTAAGGCGAGCAGGAAACGTAGGCGAGACCGAGCTTGTGGCAGAATTTGACGGAGTCCGGATCACCACCGTGCTCACCGCAGATGCCGAGTTTGATGTCGGAGCGGACGCTCTGACCTTTCTCGACGGCGATTTCCATGAGCTGGCCGACGCCGGTGGTGTCGAGGCTGGCAAATGGGTTTTTCGGGTAGATGTCGTTCTCGGTGTAGCTCTGCAGGAAGGAGCCCATGTCATCCCGGCTGACGCCCAGAGCGGTCTGGGTCAGGTCGTTGGTGCCGAAGGAGAAGAACTGGGCGTGCTTCGCGATTTCGTCAGCGGTCAGGGCGCCACGTGGCACCTCGATCATCGTGCCGACGAGGTATTCGAAGTCGACGCCTTTCTCCGCTTTCACCTCTTCGGCGACGCGGTGGATGATGGTGGTCTGGAGTTCCAGCTCACGGGCGTAGCCGACGAGTGGGACCATGACCTCGGGCTTGACGGCGGTGCCTTCGCTGACGCACTGAGCGGCGGCTTCGAAGATCGCGCGGGCCTGCATCTCGGCGATTTCCGGGTAGGAAATGGCGAGACGGCAACCACGGTGACCAAGCATCGGGTTTTCTTCGTGAAGGTCGGCGACGCGCTGGGCGACGACTTCGGCGGAGATGCCCATCTTGTCGGCGAGGTCCTTCTGTTGCTCCGCGCTGTGCGGGAGGAACTCGTGAAGGGGTGGGTCGAGTAAGCGGATGGTGCCGGGCTTGCCGTCGAGGGCTTTGAAGATGCCGTAGAAGTCCCCACGCTGGTGCGGAAGGAGTTTTTCCAGGGCTGCCTTACGGTCGGCTTCGTTGTCGGCGAGGATCATCTCACGCATGGCGTCGATGCGGTCCCCTTCGAAGAACATGTGCTCGGTGCGGGTCAGGCCGATGCCTTTGGCGCCGAAAGCGATGGCGTTGGCGACTTGGGCCGGGGTGTCGGCATTGGTGCGCACGTCCATGCGGGTCGCTTTTTCACAGTAGTCCATGAGCTGGACGAAGTGGGCGAATTTCTCGGTCGCTTTGGCCTGCTCGTTGCCGTCGATGAGACCGGTGATGATCTCGGATGGCGCGGTGGGGATCTCACCACCGTAAACGGTCCCGAGGGTGCCGTCGATGGAGAGGAAATCACCTTCGTTGAAGCTCTGACCGCCAGCTTTGACGATTCTTGCTTCGTAGTCGACTTCCACACCGGAAGCGCCGCAGACGCAGACTTTACCCATTTGGCGGGCGACGAGAGCGGCGTGGGAGGAAACCCCGCCACGCGCGGTGAGAATCCCTTCCGCCGCGATCATGCCGCGCAGGTCTTCCGGAGAAGTTTCCAGGCGGACGAGGAGGACTTTTTCTCCTTTTTCAGCGGCCGCAGCAGCGCGGTCGGCGTTGAGGTAGATCTTACCGGAAGCGGCACCGGGGCCGGCGGGCAGACCTTTGGCGATGACCTCGGCGCTCTTGACGGCTTCGAGATCGAAGACCGGGGCGAGAAGTTGGTCAAGCTGATCGGCGGGGTTGCGCACGATGGCCGTTTTCCAGTCGATGAGACCCTCTTTTTCCATGTCCATGGAGAACTTGAGAGCGGCGGCGGCGGTGCGCTTGCCGTTGCGGGTCTGGAGCATGTAGAGCTTGCCATCCTGGATGGTGAACTCGACGTCCTGCACATCGGTGTAGTGCTTTTCAAGGGTTTCGCGGACCTTGAGGAGATCCTGGTAAGCCTGTGGCAGCGCGTCGGCCATTTCCGCGACGGGATCCGGGGTGCGCACGCCGGCCACCACGTCTTCGCCCTGGGCGGTGACGAGGAATTCACCGTAAAGCTCGTTCACGCCGTTGGCGGGGTTCCGGGTGAAGGCCACGCCGGAGCCGGAGTTCGTTCCGGTGTTCCCGAAGACCATGGCCTGCACGTTCACGGCGGTGCCCCAAGCGGCGGGGATGCCGTACTTACGGCGGTAAACAATCGCGCGGTCGTTCATCCAGGAGCCGAAGACGGCGCCGGCTGCTCCTTCGAGCTGCTCCCAGGGGCAGTCGGGGAAGCCCTGACCGGTGCGGTCGAGGACGAGTTTTTTGAAACGGGCGACCATTTCCTTGTTGTCCTCAGCGGTGAGGTCGGAGTCGACGATGTCCTCGCCGTATTTCTCTTCTTTGAAAGCTTCGATGACGTGCTCGAAAGGCTCGTGATCTTCATCCGGGCGCTTCTGCACGCCGAGAACGACGTCACCATACATCTGGATGAAACGGCGGTAGCAGTCCCAGGCGAAACGCTCGTTGTCCGTGGCCTTGGCGAGCGCCACCACGGATTTGTCATTGAGGCCGAGGTTGAGGACGGTGTCCATCATCCCGGGCATGGAGTCACGCGCACCGGAGCGCACCGCGACGAGAAGCGGGAAACCGGAATCATCACCGAACTTAAAGCCCATGATGTCTTCCATGTTTTTCACACCCTCTTCCATCTGTGCGCGGAGCACTTCAGGATAAGTGCGGTCATTGTCGTAGAAATACGTGCAGACCTCGGTCGTGATGGTGAATCCCGGAGGCACCGGGAGACCGATGCGGGTCATTTCCGCCAGGTTGGCGCCCTTGCCGCCCAGCAGCTCTTTCATCGTGCCATTGCCGTCGGCCTTGCCATCGCCCCAGGTATAAACATACTTGGGAGCGTTACTGTCTGTGTTGTTTGTAGCCATCTTACTGTCTTCGTTCAGTGGATTTTCTAGGATTCACCGGGGGATTGCCATTGCGCAGGCCCGCGGGGAGGCGCGAACAGTAGCAAGCAAGCCACAACTGTCAACCAGCCATTACCCACCTCCCACGCACTTTTTCCCGGGAACCCAGCCCACCCTGATTTTTTCATTGTCGCCACATTGCATTTCGATAGCTTGGCCGACACTATGAAAGCAAGATTCCGCTACCTTCCCCTCTTCGCCCTCGGCTTTTCCTCCGCACACGCCACTGTCATGAGCTGGCAGAGCGTCGTCCAGAACGATGCCGATGCCATGCACCTCTGGTCTTTTGAAGGAGCGACAACGACTGAACAACAAAATGATAGTGTTGGCTCCAATGACCTTGCTAAACAAGGCACCGGCACCTTGAATTTCGGCAGCGGCTATGATGGTACCAGCCAAAGCTTCACTCCCGACCGAGGCAACTCAACAGCCTATCGAACCTCCACAAACATCAACATACCCACCACCGTGAGCTTCGAGCTCATCCTCTCTCCGGATGATTTCAGCGGGGGCTTCGGCTATGCCTTTGCTGGACGGGCATCGACCAATACGCGAAATTATTTCGTCATGCAGGTGTCTTCGACCGGCGATCTCGTCAACTTGAGCGGTAATAACTTCGACAGCAATCGAAACGCCTTCGTCACCAATGCCACGGAAGGCGACTGGTATTACCTTGCTGGCACCCTGAGCTATGACGGCACCAACACCACCGTCAATACTTGGGCCGCGAATCTCTCAGACTCCACCCCTGTTCTCACTCAAGTCGCGAGCAATCAGATCGAAGGCGGCACCTTTGTGAATGATATCCAATACGGAGTGGGTATGCTCAACAATTCTGGCGCCTACCAGGAAACATTCGTAGGCGACATCGACGAGATCGCCCTCTACTCCGGCCTCAAGGATCAAAGTTTCTTCCAAAGCCAACTCGCCACCATCCTCGTTCCCGAGCCCTCAGCCCTCGCCCTGCTCGCCCTCGGCGCCCTCCCCCTCACCCGTCGCCGACGCTGAAAGAACGGCTAAAGAGTTCAGCCCTCCAGTCAAAAGGTTACTCACCCGGATGGAACGCGGATAAAATGCCCTGCGGGTGCTTCAGTCCGCCTTCTCATCAAGCTCTCCGGTCAAAAGGTTAAGCTCTCCGGTGAGATTGTTAACAGGAACCACGAGCCATTCCCCTTAGCAAATCCCCCCACAGCTCTTCCCGACGGAGCGCGGGTCAAATGCCCTGCGGGTGCTTCAGCCCGCATTGCGCCTTGGGCAGGCGGCCAAGCTGGAGCGGGGCGTCACTCCCGCCCAGAGCGGCCATTTGCTTGAAAAAAGCCCTCTCCCCGCCGCGTTCTTTTACCCTCATGCGCCGCCTTTCCCGGATCTTCGCCCTCGTCAGCCTTTTTCTCGTCCCCGCCAGCCTTCTGGCTGAAAAAAAACAGCCCAACATCGTCGTCTTCCTCGCCGATGATGCGGGCTGGGGCGATTACTCCTCCTCTGGAAACAGCCAACTCGCCACCCCGCACATCGACTCCCTTTCCCGGCAAGGCGTCACCCTCGAGAACTTTCTCGTCTGCCCCCTCTGCGCCCCGACGCGCGCCGAGTTCCTCACCGGCCGTTACTTCCCCCGCACGGGCGTCACCGGGGTTTCCACCGGACGTGAGCGCCTCAATCTTGACGAAAAAACCGTCGCCGACGCCTTCCAGTCCGCTGGTTACGCCACCGGGGCCTTCGGCAAGTGGCACAACGGCTCCCAGTGGCCCTACCACCCCATGGCGCGGGGATTCGACACCTACTTCGGCCACACCTCCGGCCACTGGGGCGAATACTTCGACGCCCCTCTGGAGGACGAAGGACGCATCGTGCGCACCAAGGGCTACATCGCCGATGTCTGCACCGAGCGCGCCCTCGCCTTCATCGAAGAAAACCAAGAAAAGCCCTTCTTCTGCTACATCCCCTTCACCACGCCCCACAGCCCCTGGAGCGTGCCGGAATCTTATTGGCAAAAGTTCAAAAACCAGAAGCTCAGCCAGCACGCCAGCGATCCCAAACGGGAGAACCCCGGCCACACCCGCTGCGCCTACGCCATGATGGAAAACCAGGACTGGAACGTCGGCCGCGTCCTCGAAAAACTGAAAACCCTCGGCCTCTCCGAAGACACCATCGTCCTCTACTTCTCAGACAACGGCCCGAACTCCCACCGCTGGAATGGCGGGCTGCGCAATAAAAAAGGCAGCACCGATGAAGGCGGCGTGCGCTCCGTCTGCTATCTCCGCTGGCCCGCCGCCCTGCCCGCCGGTCACCGCGTCCCCCAGATTTCCGGAGCCATCGACCTCCTCCCCACTCTCACCGCCCTCGCCGGCATCCCGCGCGTGGGTCAAAAGCCGCTCGACGGAGCCGACCTCTCTCCTCTCTTAAAGCAGGAAGAACGCGCCGCCGCCTGGCCCGCCCGCCTCCTCTTCTCCACTTGGCCGACGAAGACCTCCGTGCGCTCGCAAAGCCACCGGCTCGACGCCGCCGGTCGCCTCTACGACTTGCGCAACGACCCCGGCCAGACCACCCCGGTCAATGAAAAGGAACCCGAGCTCGCCGCCCGCCTCAAGCGCGCCGCCCGAGACCACCGCCATGAAGTTCTCGGCCTCCCTGCGGACGCGCCTTTGCAGAAAAACTTCCCCTGGCCCACCGATGAACGCCCGCTCGAAGTCGGCCACCGCGAGTTCCCCGTCACCCAACTGCCCGCGCGGGACGGCACCGCCCACGGCCAGGCCAAGCGCTCCGCCAGCGCGCCGAATTCCTCCTACTTCGTCAACTGGAAGAGCACGGAGGACCACCTCGACTGGGCCATTAAAATCGCCACCCCCGGCCGCTACCGCATCGACCTAGCCTACACCTGTGCCGAGGGAAATGAAGGGGCCGAAATCGAGCTCAGCTTCCGCGAGGCCAAGCTCAGCGGACGCGTTCCCGAGGCCTGGGATCCGCCTCTCTATGACAATCAGGACACCCTCCCCCGCCCTCCCGCCGAGTCTCTGATGAAGCCCTTCAAGACCTTCACGCTCGGTGAGACGCAACTGCCTGCGGGCGAGGGTATTTTACGCCTGCGCGCCACTGACATCCCCGGCGAGGGAGTCATCGATCTCCGCCGCCTCACCTTCACTCTCCTCCCCGACTGAATCCCCATGAAAAACGCCCTCATTCTCTGGCTTTCCTTCCTTCTCCCCCTCAGCGGAGCCGCCCCGATTCAGGATGTGACCGCGTTGCGCGCCGCTCTCGCCGCCGAGGGAGAGAGGCGGGAGATCACTCTCGCCCCCGGCACTTTCGTGCTCGATGAAGCCCTCGTCATTCCCGCTGGCACGAGCCTGCGCGGAGCGGGCGCGGACAAGACCATCATCACCCACGCCGAGAGCTGGCGCGGAAATCCCAAAACCCTCCCCGACCCCGAGACGAACTTTAAAAAATTCGACAAAAGCGGCTATCTTCTCCTCCTCGCAGACAAGGCCCACGACATCAGCCTTTCCGGTCTCACCCTGACCGGCCCGGGCCTTCACGGCGCCATTTACGGCTGGGGAAACCACCGTCTCCACCTCAAAGAGCTCACCATCCGGGATTTCCTCTACGCCGGACTGCGCACCTACGCCACGGAGTTTGCCAAGATCGAGCACTGCACCTTCATTGACGCCGGGCAACGCTGGGAGCGCGGCCAGCCCGGGCTCAAGGGCGGTATCACCGGCGGTGGCATTTTTGTGATTTGGATCAAGGACAGCGAGATCGCGCACAACCGCTTTCTGCGCACGAAGAGCGCGCCCAACGAGCATTATTACGGCATCAAAGGTCGGCAGGGCAAGCGCCTGCGCATCCACCATAACACGATCGAGACCAACTTCTCCATCGAGTTCCCCTTTGAAAATGACGAGGACGTGGAAATCGCCCACAACATCCTCCACGGCACCGTTTCCATCCCCAAACACGCCGGCGGCCCGGTCCCGGAGAGCGGCCGCACTTTCCACATCCACCATAATTGGTTCCGCGACAGCTACGCCATCGAGTTCGTGCGCAACGGGGTGGAGATCGACCATAATTTCTTCGATTTCAGCCTCGAAAAAGACCACGGCAATCTCATTTCCGCCTTCGGGAAAGCTCCGGCCAAAGGGCCCGCCAGCTTCCACCACAACCTCGTCGTCAAGCCCGGACGCGGCGTCATCTGGATGAACGAGCCCTACGCCAATTTACGCATCCACAACAACCACATCATCGCCCGCGAGACGGCGACGCCCCGGCGGGAAGGGCTCTTCGGCTTTTCCAAAGACTGTGATTTTGCGAGCTTCGAGATCCGCGACAACCTCATTGAGATTCACGGCCCGGCGCGACCGCTCTTCCGCAACGACGAAAGCGCCAAAGCCTTGATCAGCAATAACGAGTTGCGTAATGTGTCCGACACCGACCGCTACGATAACCCCGTCGCCGAGCGCCCCATCGGCCTCGGCGCGCCCCTCGATTTCCGCTGCGGAGTGAACGGAGAAATCACCATTAAAAACCAGACCGCGACCCCGAGTCCCTGAATCATGAAACTTCGCCTCAAACCACCCGTGCAGTGGGCTTCCAGCCCGCTGCTGACCCTCCTCCTCGCCCTCCTCGCCCTCCTCGCCTTTCTACCGCTTGGAGCGGCGGAAAGGCCCAACTTCCTCATCATCTTCACCGATGATCTCGGCTACGGAGACGTCTCCACCTATCAGGACTCCGATTGTCAAACCCCGCATCTCGATCAATTGGCAAAAGAAGGACTCCTCTTCACCGCGATGCGCGCCAACTGCACCGTCTGCTCCCCCTCCCGCGCCGCTCTCCTCACGGGAAAAAACGCGGACTGCGTGGGCGTGCCGGGCGTCATTCGCTCTGACAAAAAAAATTCCTGGGGTTACTTCGATCCCGCCGCGCGCACCCTGGCAGATGAGCTGAACGCAGCGGGCTACCACAGCGCGGCCATCGGGAAGTGGCACCTGGGGCTCGAAGCGGAAAACCACCCGAACAAACGCGGCTTCACCCACTTCCACGGCTTTCTCGGCGACATGATGGATGATTACTACACCCACCGCCGGCGAGGCGAAAATCTCATGCGGCTCAATGGCGAGACGATCACGCCCAAGGGTCACGCCACGGAACTTTTCAGCGACTGGGCCATTTCTTACTTCGCAGAACGGGCAGAGAAAAAGGACGAGCCTTTCTTCCTCTACCTCGCCTACAACGCCCCCCATTTCCCCATTCAACCGCCCGCCGAGTGGCTGGAAAAGGTCAAACAACGCCGTCCCGATCTCCCCGCGAAGCGCGCGGCAAACGTGGCCTTCGTCGAGCATCTCGATCACGAGATCGGACGCGTTCTCGCCGCCCTTGAGAAAGAAGGCCTGGCCGAAAACACCCTCGTGGCCTTCGCCTCCGACAACGGCGGCTCAATCCCCCACGCCCAAAGCAACAAGCCCTGGCGCGAGGGCAAGCAGTGGCACTACGATGGTGGCCTGCGCACCCCCTTCACCCTGCGTTGGCCCGCGAAAATCCCCGCAGGGAGCACCAGCGACTACGCCGGACTGAACTTCGATCTCTTCCCCACTTTTCTTGAGCTCGCCGGGGCGAAACCCACGGCCGATCTCGACGCCCGCAGTCTCGTCCCCCTCCTCAACGGGGGCGAAATGCCGCAGCAGCGCGAACTTTACTTCGTCCGGCGCGAGGGCGGGAGCCGCTTCGGCGGGCAGGCCTACCACGCCCTCATCAGCGGGGACTGGAAACTCCTGCGCAACAACCCCTACCAGCCGCTGGAGCTCTACCACCTCGCGGATGACCCGCAGGAAAAAAACAACCTCGCCTCCCAGCGCAAGGATCTCATGAAAAAACTCGCCCCCCGCCTCCAACACCACATCCAACGCGGAGGCGCCACGCCCTGGCAAAAGTAAATCCCGAACCCAAACCTGAAATACGCCATGAAACTCATCCCCGTCCTTCTCACCGGCCTCCTCGGCCTCACCAGCCTCTCGGCGCGACCGGAAAGCCCGAATCCGGGCCTTCGTTATTATTATCCCGTGCCGAAAGCGGATCCCGCTCAGGTCATTGAGACCGATGTCTGCGTCTATGGGGGCACGCCCGGCGGGGTAGCTGCGGCGATCCAGGCCACGCGCATGGGGAAAAAAGCGGCGCTTTTCGTCTTCCGCCGTCACGTTGGCGGACTCACTTCCGGGGGACTGACCGCCACTGACATCGGGAATCGCCAGGCGATCGGGGGCTTCGCCAACGAATTTTACGCCAAAGTCGGTAAAACACGGGGCTTCAAGCCCTCTCAAGCGGAAGACGCCTTCCTCGCGCTGCTCGCAGAAGCGGGCGTCACCGTATATTACGAGCACCGCCTCGACAAAGTCGAAAAAGAAGGCGCGCGCATCACCTCACTGGCTTTTGAAAACGGCAACCGCGCGAAGGCCGGGATGTTCATTGATGCGACTTATGAGGGGGATCTCTTCGCCCGCGCGGGAGTCAGCTTCACCGTCGGGCGCGAAGCCAACGCGCAGTATGGCG
>JBNNED010000141.1:0-13648 GCA_050285825.1 Verrucomicrobiales bacterium
GATGTCGGTGCGCCCCAGACCGTGCATTGCAGGAGCCGCACTCCGTGGTAGAAGGGCGAAAACTGCACGACCGTGCCGAGAGCCGAGTCCGCCGCTACCGGGAAAAAGGTGCCGGAGAGGTAAAAAATCGGGGCGATGAGAAAGGAGTAGACCATCTGGAACTGGTTGATGTTCCGCACTTTGGCCGAGGCCAGCAGACCGATGGCGGCGCAGGGCAGCGATAAAAATCCCGCCACCAGCGGACAAATCAGCAACGCCCAGGGGTTCACCAACAAGCCCAGCACGAGCAGGACGAGGCTTACGCCGAAGGCCATCAGCCCCGCCCGCACGAAAACCCAGAGAAACTCCCCCAGCACGACCTCGCGCGGCCCGATCGGCGTCGTCAGCATGGCCTTGAAAACCGACTCGAAGGTCAGGCGCACGTAGAAACCGTAACTGCACTCGAAAAAGGCCGTGAAAAGCGCCGTCGTCGCGATCATCCCCGGAGCGAGAAATTGCGCGTAGCTCAGCCCGTTGATCTCCCCGACATAGCCGGACAAACCCAGGCCCAGCGAGCCCAGAATCAAGGCCGGATCGGCCAGCGAGGGCGAAACATTGGCCAGAAAATCCTTCCGGTAAACCGTCCAATTCCGCACCACGACCTGCCAGGCCAGGCGCCAGCTCATCAGTAACTCAGTCATCATTCAGCTCACTCCCCGTTAACTTCAAATACACATCCTCCAGGTTCGCCGGTCGCAACTGCAAAGCCGTCAAACCAGCCTCCTCCTGCAAGTTCAGCAGCTCATCAAAACCCGGTGCCCGCACCCCGCATTGGTGCCCTTGCTCGAAAATCTCCCAGCCTTCTCGCGCGCCGATCCGCGCCCGCAGCCCCTCGCCCGCGCCCCCGGGGAAGAGCCCCACCACCCCCGGCGCGACGCGCTCGATGAGTTCCCGCGGGCTCCCCGTCCCCACCACCGCGCCCCGATCCATGACGATGATCCGGTCGCACAAGACCTCCGCCTCGTGCATGTAATGTGTTGTCACCAGAATCGTCTTTCCCCGGCTCCGCAGCTCCGTCACCGTCTCCCACAGCAAATGCCGCACCGAGGGATCCAGCCCCGTCGTCGGCTCATCGAGAATCAACAACTCCGGTCGCGCCAGCAAGGCCCGCACAAAGGCCAAACGCCGCTTCATCCCGCCCGAAAGCGTCTTAATCATAGCCTCCCGCTTGTTTTCCAGCGACAAGCGCGCGAGCAGCTCCGCGATGCGCTCCTCCGCCTCCGGCCCTTGCAAACCCCCGAAGCGCGCGTAAACCCGCATGTTTTCCAACACACTCAGCCCCTCGTCCAAGGCATTTTCCTGCGGCACCACCCCGAGCCGACGCTTGATCTCGCGTGCCTCCGTCGCCGGGTCATGTCCGAAAACTTCCAGGGCCCCGCCCGAGCGCAAGACCGCACCGTAGAGACAGCCGATGAAGGTCGATTTCCCCGCCCCGTTCGGCCCCAGCAGCCCCACGCACTCGCCCGCCCGCACCGCCAGATCGAAAGCCCGCAAAGCCTCAAAATCGCCAAAACGCTTCGTCACCCCCCGGGCGGAAATCACCAGCTCCTCGCTCATCGGAGAAGAGAATCGCGCTTTCGCGCCCGAGCACAAGCGCATTTCTTCACCAGCTGATACCAAATCCAAATAAGATCTGGTCGATTGGCGGAGGTGTTTTTTATCGAGGCAAGGCGTGAAGAGGGAGTGGTGCATGCACCATGACCGATGAGAAACGCAGTCTCGGTGAAAAACGCCCCGCCCTTTTCTCAAAGCCGCAAGGCCATGATTCCTATCTATGGTTCACAATCGGCCAGAGGTTAATTTGATTTGGTATGACATCAAGCATGCCCCGGCTTGCGCTGGTGGATGATCAGGGTGTTGCCCGCGGGATCACTGATGAGCGCCATGCGACACACCGGCGTCTCGAAGGGCTCCATGAGAAAGCTCACCCCCGCCGCTCTCAGTGCCTCCAGCGTCCCCTCATAATCCACACACTCCAGGCCCACACTCGCCCCATCCGCGCTCGGCTTCATCCCTTCAGTCTTCCCGATCGCGAGCACCTGTCCACCGATCTCGTACTCGATCCACCCGTCGCCTTCATTCCCGTGCTCCGACACCATCGTCGGCTCCAGCCCAAGGATCTTTTCGTAAAAATGCCGCGAAGCTTCCAAATCAAGCGCGGGATAGACGGTGAAGGCGATTTCCGAGAATTTCACGCTGCCATCTCAGCAAAAAATCGAGCCTCGGACAAGCTCCGTCCTCCCATTCGACCAAAAAGTCACTAAACTCACTCCATCAAGCCCGCACCACACATTGCCATCGTCGGCGGAGGTCCCGCCGGTCTCTTCGCTGCCGAAACGGCCTCGGCCCGCGGCGCCCGCGTCTCTCTCTTCGAGACCCATCCCGCCCCGGGTCGCAAATTCCTCGTCGCCGGCTACGGCGGTCTCAACCTGACCCACGGCGAAGAGCTGGCGCCATTCCTCAGCCGCTACCGTGGTCCCGAGCTCCCCGCCTGGTTCCCCGAACTCATCCGCGCCTTCCCTCCCACCGCCCTGCGCGACTGGGCCGCCGGACTCGGCACCGAGACTTTTCAACAACGCACCGGACGCGTTTACCCGCGTGCGATGAAAGCCGCCCCTCTCCTCCGCTCCTGGCTCGCCAGACTGCGCGCCCAAGGCGTCACCTTCTTTCCCCGTCATCGCCTCCGTGAGATCAGCCCCGGTCCCGAACTTCATTTTGAAAACCAGCCCTCGCAGGGGCCCTTCGACGCCCTCATCCTCGCTCTCGGGGGTGCTTCCTGGCCCCGCACGGGATCGGACGGCACCTGGACTCGGCTCCTCCCCAACCTCCGCCTCAGTCCCTTCCAATCAGCCAATTGCGGCTGGGAATTCCCCTGGCCCGCCGAACTCATCCCGCACATCGAAGGCCGCCCGCTCAAAAACATCCGCGCCCGTGCCGGACAGACCGTGGCCGATGGCGAACTGATGCTGACGCGCTACGGGCTCGAAGGCGGTCTCATCTACCAACTCGGTCCCGCCCTGCGCGCGCAAAGCTCCCCCGTGTTGGAAATCGACCTCAAACCCGCACAAAGCCCCGCCGTCCTCCTCCGCAAGATGGAAAGCGTCCGTCGCGACTTCCTCTCCGCCGCCGCCACCCGCTGGAAACTCCCGCCACACACCCGCGAGCTTCTCGACCGGCTCCACGGCCCCTTTTCCTCCGCCGAATCCCTCCTCGCCCAAGTCAAAAAGCTCCGTCTCCCCCTCACCCGACCCCGACCCCTCGCCGAAGCCATCTCCTCCGCCGGAGGCGTCGCCTGGACGGAACTCGACCATTCCCTCATGTTAAAAAAACACCCCGGCATCTTCCTCGCTGGCGAAATGATCGACTGGGAAGCCCCCACCGGCGGCTACCTCCTCCAGGCCTGCTTCGCCACCGGCCGCCACGCCGCCCGCGCGGCCTGTGAGTTCACCCGCCCGTGAAAGATCCCCCTGCGCGCGAGCGTTTCCCTCCACCCGCCGATGCTGCAAGCGCGGGCTTGCGGGATTCCCCGGACTGACCTAACTTCACCCATGACCAACGCGGACTTCGACATCACGGTGAGCTTCCGCCACCGCATCCGATTCACCAGAGACGTCTTCTCCCCGGACAACGAGACCCTGCGCGCCCTCCTCGAGGCTCCGAATTCCCCCAAAGTCCTCGTCTTCTACGAAAAAGAGCTCGCCACCCACTTTCCCAGCCTCGAAGGCGACATCACGGCCTACCTCGACACCCTCCCGAACGTCCGCCTCACCGCCATCGAAGCCTTCCCCGGCGCGGAAACCTGCAAGCGCGACGACCGCGTTTACCAAGCCGCCATGGCCGCCGTCGAACGTGAGCACATTGACCGCCATTCCTACCTCTTCGCCATCGGCGGCGGAGCCTTTCTCGACGTCATCGGCTACGCCGCCGCCACCGCCCACCGCGGCGTGCGCCTCGTCCGCTTCCCCACCACCACCCTCTCCCAGGACGACAGCGGCGTGGGCGTAAAAAACGGCATCAACGCCTTCGGCAAAAAGAACTTCACCGGCGCCTTCGCCGTCCCCTACGCCGTCGTCAACGACTTCGCCTTCCTTGAAACCCAGCCCGAAAACGTCCGCCGCGAAGGCCTCATCGAAGCGGTCAAAGTCGCCCTCGTCCGCGATGGCGAATTCTTCTCCTGGCTCGAATCGAACGCCGGAAAACTGCGCGAACTCGACCAAGCCACCCTCGAAAAAACCGTCGCCCGCTCCGCCCTCCTCCACGCCCGCCACATCGCCGAAGGCGGCGACCCCTTCGAGACCGGCTCCTCCCGCCCGCTCGACTACGGCCACTGGTCGGCTCACAAAATGGAGCAGCTCAGCGACTTCGCCCTGAGCCATGGCGAGGCCGTCTCCATCGGCGTCGCCCTCGACAGCCTTTACGCCGCGAAAATCGGCCTCCTCAGCCCCGAAAAAGCCGAACGCATCCTGCGCACCATCGAAACCATCGGCCTCCCGCTCTGGCACGAAGTCGCCGAACTCCGCGACGCCCGGGGACGCCGCCGCGTTTTCAACGGCCTCGAAGAATTCCGCGAACACCTCGGCGGCCAACTCACCGTCCTCCTTCTCAAAGACCTCGGCACCGGCATCGACGCCCACGAAATGGACGAAAAACTCCTCGACGAGTGCTTTGACGAGCTCAAAGAACGCGCCCTCGTCTCCTGAACTTACCAGGAGTCAAGCCCGCCCTGATCAGCGGCGGCGCGCGAAGCCCAACACACTCAGCCCCCCCAGGAGAAACAAGGCCACGGATGGCTCTGGAACGTAGTTCACCGTCAGTTCCGCATTTCGGAAATCCGTTTGGCGCGTGCTTGACCCATTACTCCCGCTGAAGGTGTAAATCGCGAATTGAATCTCCGCCCCCGCAGCACTCAAATCCGGTTGGGACGTCTGATCAACTTCGTTGACAATCTGTCCTGGATAGGAGCCAAACTGGTTCTCCGTCATGCCAATGGCTGCGATGTTCACGAAGGTGCTGTTATCGGCATTCCGAAACTCGAAAATATCCGCATTAGTGCCCGTGTTCGTGGTGTAAAGATAATCGACCCCATCTTGGGAAAAACCGAGATAAATCGGTGCATCGGCCGCGGCCGCACTGGGCTCCCGGACATCCATGGAAAAGGAAATGCTGGTGATCGGTCCCATGCTCGCCAGATCAAAGCTCGCGCCGATGATATTGTGTCGGTAAACCGCAAAACCTGCCTCGTTGATGGAGGTGACCACCCGTAGTTGGTTGGGCGATTCCACCGTAGGATCAGAGAGAGTCGAGGTCGCGACGCCCGGCCCTGCCCCGGAGCCGTTGTTACCAGTAGATTTCAACACCACCGTTCCGCTCGCCTCAAAATCGGACAGCTCATCGAGGTTGAAACTCACCGTGGCCGCGCCCAGACTCGCGCTGCTGATGAGAGAGCATGCAGCGGCCCGAAGGACCTGTGATTGTATTCTATTTTCTCGAAACATAAGAAAAGCTGTATGAGATCTCACCTCGCCCCGTCAATACAAAATCCGGCGAAAACGGTGATTTACCAAGAGATTCCAACAAACATTTAGTCGCTTCAGGAAAGCTCGGGAAACGAAAAGACAGAAAACGCTTCTTTGTGCCGCAGAAGCGCTTCAGCGACCTTTCGGAGTTCCTTCGTCCCCGCTTCCTGAAGCCGACTCCGCCCTTGACCTCCGCCCGCCATGCCGCAGGGTGGGTCCATGAAAAAAATCCTCCACCTCGCCCTCTTCCCCCTCCTCCTCACCCTCGCCGCCTGCTCGGGAGGCGCGGGCTTCACCGGCACCGGCCCCAAACCCACCCTCCCCGGCCCCGGCGGCTCACCCAACATCTTTGACGAATACCGCCGCAGCGGAGACGCCACCATGGCCAAGGGCTGGACCCGCGGCTTCGACATGTCCGGCGTCGCCTTTGACGACAAACGCACCGCCACTCTCATCACCCGCCGCCACGTCGTCATGGCCAAGCACTACCAGCGGAAAAAAGGCGCCAAACTCGTCTTCCACGACCGCCAGGGCAAGCAGATCACCCGCCTCCTCATCGCCCGCGAGAACACCTCGGCCGACCTCACCGTCGGCCTCCTCAACCAACCCGTCCCCGCCGGCTACCGACCCTACGCCCTCCCCGCTCCCGCCGCCGATCACAGCCAACTCATCGGTCGCCCCGTCATCGTCACCGACCAAAACCGCCGCCTCTTCATCCACCTCATCGCCAACATCTCCCAAGGGAAAATCGCCTTCCGTCACGATCCCGCCGAGACCCACGGCTGGGGGAAGAACCTCGTCGTCGGAGACAGCGGCAACCCCTCCTTCCTCATCGCCGGATCCGAGCTCGTCCTCATCGAGACCCACACCTTCGGCGGCCCCGGCTCCGGCCCCTTCCTCGGCGACCCCGCCCTGCAGACCTCCATCAAGCGCGCCGTCGCCAAACTCGACCCCGCCTACCAAATCCGCACCCGCCCGCTCTGAAAAATCACTTCACGAGCTCTTGAGGACGTCCCACTCTCCTCAGAATCGCCGCAAAGGGCAGCGGAAAAGGGAGCGCTGGCGACCACGACCTCAAAAAAAGCCGCGAAAAACCTTCTGACGCCACGCTCCAGGCTCGCAAAATCCCGCAAGTCATGTAACTTGCGGTCATGACGACCGTGAAAGAACAAGTCCTCCACGCCATCCAGCGACTTCCCAGTGACGCCGACTTTCGAGACGTGAACGAGGAGATTGCCCTACTTGCTGCCGTGGCCGAGGCAGAAGACGACATCCAGCAGGGTAGGCTGGTTGAGAACGACACCATGGAAGCGCGTCTGGAAAACTGGCTGAATGGATAAGCCTCGCAAGATTCAATGGACTGAACGGGCTTCCTCCGACCTCGAAAGCCTTATCCGCTACCTCAAGCGCCGCGACCCCGAAGCCGCCGGGCGCATCGGCACAGGGATTTACCAAAAAGTCCGCATACTTCTCGAATACCCTGAAATCGGCGGCTACCTCGACGAACTCCGGGAACAGGGATGGCGCAAGCTCACCTTCCGTCGCTGGAAAGTCATCTACACCTACCGTGAAGGCGTTATCATCATTGGTCGTGTCTGGCCGGCTGCGATGGGGGATGCCAACCTCGACACGCCACTACCAAGCGAAGACGACTAAAACCTCTCCCCCCCTCAGGCATCGCGCCGTCGCCAAATCCGCACCCGCCCGCTCTGAAAAAAAGCCGGAATAAGCGCTCCCCCAGTGCCTCTCTCCCACAGGCTCGCTTGATTTGACAAAGCGGACTCCTCATGACATTTTAATCCAGTGATTCGTCGCCTCTCAGCTCTTTTTCTCCTTCTCCTCTTCACGCCCGGCGTGTTGAGCAGGGGAGTGGCGCTCGATTTCTGCCTTTGCCAGGAACGCTTCGTCAGTCGCGTGAGCGATCACTGCTGTCCCAGCGAGCCGCAGCCCGTCGAGCAGGCCTCTTTCGATTCTTGCGGCGACTGCTACATCACCCTGAGCAGCGAGGCCGAGCCCTTTCCCGCGCAAAAAGACGCCCCGCGCCTTAGCCCACCCGCAACCGTTCACACCGCCCCAGCCTGGCAAGCGAACGCCCGCACGCTCATCCCTGCGCACCATTTCCCTCCCCTCGACGCGCGCCGCCCGCCTCCGCAGCGGCCCTTCTTTCTCACGCATGACGCTTGGTTAATCTGAATCGTTAGGTAGATCCCGCCGGACTTTCCCGTAAAGTCCGTGGCCCTCCCTCACCCGATTCATTTTTTTTCATTCACCAAGCTTAACTCATGTCACTCGATCAACTTCTGGGGTCTCCCAACACCCCGGCACCCACCCAAAACAGCGCCCCGGCCCCCCGCCGCCGCGCCCTGCCCTCATGGCTCCTTCCCGCCGGCCGCCTCCTCGGCTTCATCCTCGGTTTCACCCTCCTTTTTGGCAAAAAACTTCTCCCCGCCACACCCGTCACCACCGCCCCCGTCGTGACCCTCCGCGCGGAAACGAAGACCACCGCCGCACCCGAAAATTCTCCCGTCGCCTCATCCCCGCCCGCCCGCCGCGATCTCCTATTCCAAGCCTCCGGCTGGCTCGAACCCGATCCCTACGCCATCCAAGTCCCCGCCCTCGTCAATGGCGTCATCGATCAAGTCCACGTCCTCGAAGGCCAGCAGGTCAAAAAAGACCAACTCCTCGCCACCCTCATCAAGGACGAAGCCGCTCTCACCCTCGAAAAAGCCGAGCGCCAGCTCGACACCATCCGCGCCCGCATCGCCGCCCACTGCGCCATCGTCCCCGAAAAAAACGCCGCTCTCGAGGCCGCCAAAAGCAAAGTTCTCGCCGAACAAGCCACCCTCGCCGAGTTCCGCGAGGAAAGTCGCCGCCTCGATGCCCTCCCCAGCGGTGCCGTCTCCCAACAAGCCCTCACCACCGCCCGCCAGCGACTCGCCCGCCAAGAAGCTCTCGTCGCCGAAGCACAAAACGAAGTCACCCGCATCGAAGCCGAAATCGAAACCGTTGATTACCAGCGCGTCATGATGGGCGAGACTTTTCGCGAAGCCGAAGTCGCCCAAAAAATGGCCCAACTCGCCCTCTCCCGACACGAAATCCGCTCGCCCATCGACGGCATCGTCCTCCGCCTCCACGCCGCGCCGGGGAAAAAACGCATGCTGGGCATGGACGACCCCCATTCCGCCACCATCGTCACCCTCTACCAGCCCGAAAAACTGCAAGCCCGTATCGACGTCCCCCTCAACGAAGCCGCCGCCCTGCAGACCGGGCAGCCCGTCGAGCTCATCACCGAGCTCCTCCCCGACACGACCTTCCACGGCCACGTCACCCGCATCACGGGCGAGGCCGACCTCCAGCGCAACACCCTCCAGGCCAAGGTCGCCCTCCAAAACCCCGATCACCGGCTCCGACCCGAAATGCTCATGCGCGCGAAATTTTTTCCCGCCACCGCTCCGTCCGCAGGCTCCACCACCGACGCCCCCCCAGCCGTCGGCAACTCCTCCCGCCTCACCCTTCTCGTCCCCACCGCCGCCCTCAGCCAGGAAGACGGCGAGCGCGCCCGGGTCTGGGTTTACCGTCCCGATGACACCGCCGAGCTGCGCGAGATCACCCTCGGCTTCCTCAGCCGCGACGCCCACCGCGAAGTCCTCTCCGGCCTCCATTCTGGCGAAAAAGTCATCCTCCCCCCGCACGACGCCCTCAGCCCCGGCACCCGCGTGACCCCAAATCGCAAATAACAAATAACGAATCACCATTAACGATTAACCAATAACGGTTTCCATGATCCAGATCACCCAGCTCTCGAAGACCTACCTCAAAGGAAAAACCCAGGTCACGCCCTTGGAAAACCTCTCGCTCGAAGTCCCGCGAGGCCAGTTTCTCTCCCTCATGGGGCCCTCCGGCTCCGGGAAAACCACCCTCCTCAATCTCATCGCCGGCATCGACTCCCCGACCAGCGGCAGCCTGTCCATCGACGACCACGACATCGCCGGACTCTCCCGCGCCGCCCTCGCCCGCTGGCGCGCCAAAAACGTCGGCTACATCTTCCAGCTCTACCACCTCGTCCCCATCCTCTCCGCACACGAGAACGTCGAACTCCCCCTCCTTCTCACCAAAATGAACCGCCGCGAACGCCGCGCCAAAGTCGATTCCGCCCTCGAGCTCGTTGGCCTCTCCGACCGCGCCCAGCACCGCCCCACCGAGCTCTCCGGCGGCCAGGAACAACGCGTCGCCATCGCCCGCGCCATCGTCCACAATCCCGGCCTCCTCGTCGCCGACGAACCCACGGGCGACCTCGACCGCGAGTCCGCCGACCGCATCCTCGACCTCCTCCGCACCCTCGCCCGCGAGCACGGAAAAACCATCGTCATGGTCACCCACGACCCCAAAGCCGCCGCCGCCGCCGACCGCCAACTCCACCTCGAAAAAGGAAAACTCGTGGGAAGTGAAGAATTGCAGATTGCAGAATGAAAAATTGCCACGCCAGCTCACCCGACCTTCACCAAGCGTTTCTCGCCATCGCATCGGCGAGTGAATCGGATTTCTCAGCCCCACCAGGAACCTTCGCCATCACAACAAAACCCAACTCACCGCAAAACGCTAAAGGTCTCGCCAACGCGTCGAAACGCAACTCATCGCAGAGCCCCGAAGGGGCGTCCTGTGCCAGCCTAGGGCAAGGCCCTGGGAAACCCGCCGCCAAGACAACAAGAGCCCTGAAAGGGCGAACAAGTTCTCCAACATCAACGCTCACTCTCCACTAACATGAACTCCGCGTTCCGCATTCCCCACTCCGCATTCGTGGCTCTTGCCACGAAAAACATCACCCGCAACAAGCTCCGCTCGCTGCTCACCATCCTGGGCGTCGCGGCTGGCATGTTCCTCTTCGCCTCCGTCGAAACGATGCAACAATCGCTCGAAAAAGCGACCACCTCTGCCGCCAGCGAGAACGTGCTCGTCGTTTACCGCGAAAACCGTTTCTGCCCTTCCACCTCCCGCCTCCCCGAGCATTATGACAACACCATCCGGCGTATCGAGGGCGTCCGGGAAGTCATCCCCATCCAGATCGCCGTCAACAACTGCGGAGCCTCGCTCGACGTCATCACCTTCCGCGGCGTCCCCCCCGAAAACCTCCGCAGCTACAACCCCGAACTCGAACTCGTCGCCGGCAGCTTCGAGGACTTCCTCAAGCGCAGCGACGCCGCCCTCGTCGGTGAGCACTTCGCCAAACGACGCGACCTCAGCCCGGGCGACAGCTTCGAGGCCGTTGGCGTGAAAGTGCAGGTCGCCGGCATCATCCGCTCCCCCGCCCAGCAAGACAACAACGTCGCCTACGTCCATCTACCGTTCCTCCAGCAAGCCTCCCGCCTCGGCCTCGGCCTCGTCACCCAGTTCAACGTCAAAGTCACCTCCCCCGAGCTCCTCGAAAGCGTCGCGGAAAGAATCGACGAGACCTTCCGCGCCGACCAGCAACCGACCACGACCCGCCCCGAACAAGCCTTTTTCGCCGAAACAGCCCGCCAGATGATCGAGCTCATCGGCTTCACCCGCTGGCTCGGCCTCGGCGCCGTCCTCGCCGTCCTCGCCCTCCTCGGCAACGCCATCCTCCTCGTCGTGCGCGGTCGCATCAAAGAGACCGCCGTCCTCCAGACCCTCGGCTTCGGGCGCGGCCACATCTGCCTCCTCGTCGTCACCGAAGGCCTCCTCCTCGGTCTCCTCGGCGGCCTCACCGGCGTCCTCGGGGCCTACGCCTTCTTCAACTGGAAAAACTTCACCCTCGGGAACGAAGGCCTCACCCTCGCCGTGCAAACCAGCCCCGGCGTCCTCCTCGGCGGACTCGGCGTCGCCCTCCTCATGGGCTTCCTCGCCTCCCTCTACCCCGCCCTCAAAGCCACCTCCAAACCCCTCGTCAATTCTCTCAACGCCTGACTCTCACATTTTTCAGTTTTCATTCTTCATTTTCAAATCAGATGCTTCCTTTCACCTACGCCGTCCGCAACCTCTTCCGCGATCCCGCCCGGCTCCTCCAGACCATCGGCGGCTCCGCCCTCGTCGTCCTCCTCCTGACCTCCGCCGTGGCCTTCAACCAGGGCATGGACCGCGTCCTCACCGCCTCCGGCTCCCCGCGCAACGTCCTCCTCATCGGCAGCGGATCGGAAGAATCGATCGAACGCTCGGAAATCCCCCTCGCCGCCGAATCCGCCGCCCAAACCTCCATCCCCGGACTCGCCCAAAGCCTCGGCCGACCCGCCGTCTCCGGCGAAATCGTCTTCCAGGCCCCCGCCGCCCCGGAAGGACACGAAGCCCACCAGGCCCTCCTCCGCGGCGTCCTTCCCGAAGCCCTCCTCGTCCATGAAGAAGTCAGCCTCACCCAAGGCCACTTCCCCGGCCCCGGCGAAGTCATGATCGGCCGACTCGTCCCCCGGAAATTCGACCTCCCCGCCGAAAACTTCGCCCCCGGACGGGACATCGTCATCGACCACGAACGCTTCCGCATCTCCGGCCACTTCACCGCCCCCGGCACCGTCCTCGAATCCGAATTCTGGCTCGACCGCAACGACCTCGCCGCCCTCATGCAGCGCGACACCCTCTCCGCCGTTTACCTCCGCCTCTCCCCGGAAGGCGAGCCCGACGACGCCGAAGTTTTCGCTCTCCAGCGCAATGACCTCGAGCTCACCTCAATGCGCGAAGACCAATACTACGCCAAACTCTCCCGCTTCTACGCCCCCATCAAACTCATGACCTGGCTCACCGCCGGACTCGTCGCCGCCGGAGCCCTCTTCGGCGGTCTCAACACCCTCTACGCCGCCTTCGCCTCCCGCATCCGCGAAATGGCCACCCTCCAGGCCATCGGCTACACCCGCGCCGCCCTCCTCGTCTCCCTCATCCAGGAATCCCTCCTCGCCACCCTCACCGGCACCCTCCTCGCCTTCCTCGCCGCCCTCCTCCTCCTCGAAGGCCGCGCCGTCAGCTTCTCCATGGGCACCTTCCAGCTCAACCTCACCCCCGGCGTCATCCTCACCGGACTCCTCACCGGCATCCTCCTCGGCACCCTCGGCACCCTCCCTCCCGCCCTCCGCACCCTCGCCCCCACCCTCCCCAAAGCCCTGAGGGGGTGAAATTGTGATCTGTTATTCGTTATTTGTTATTTTCTAAAACCATCGAAACTCCAAAAAAATCTAAAACCTAATACTTAATACTTAATACTTAGAACCATGAACACAAACATCACCACCAGCCTCCTCCTCGCCGCCGCTCTCGGCTTCACCGCTTGTCAGAAAAAAGAAGCGCAATCAGCCACCGACACCGCCCCGGCTGCCGTCGAAAACCCCGAACTCCAAAAATTCCTCCTCGCTGAGAAACCCGCCGATCCCGTCAACGTCAGCACTCTCTTCGCCCAACCCGATCCGGGACGCGAAGTCACCGTGCGCGGCCTCGTCATGGGAAAAATGCAGGTCTTTGTCGACTCCCGCGCCATGTTCGTCATTGGTGACGACACGAAACTCACCCACTGCGCCGCCATGGAGGACGATCATTGCGAGACTCCCTGGGACGTCTGCTGTGAAGACCCCGACGACATCAAAAAAGCCATCGCCACCGTCCAACTCACCGACGCCGACGGCACACCCTTGAAAAGCAGCCTCAAAGGGCTCGCCGGACTCAAGGAACTCAGCGAAGTCACCCTCACCGGCACCCTGGCTCCCGGCTCCAACGCCGAAAACCTCGTCATCAACGCCACCGGCCTCCACATCCAACCCTGAACCAGAACTACAACACCAAGTCCGGTCGCGAGGCCAAATCACACAAGCCCCCCAACAACAAATTCGCCCCGGCCTCGACATCCTCCCAGGCCGTCCACTCCGCCGGCGAGTGACTCACCCCGCCCTTGCTCGGCACAAAAACCATCGCCATCGGGGCCACCCGACCCACCAACTGCGCGTCGTGCGCCGCTCCGCTCAGCATCTTCAAGCTCTTCAGCTCCAAGCGCTTCGCTTCCCCCTCGAGCAGCGCCACGAGCTCCGGATGCGAAGCCACCGGCTCGATTTCCCCCTGCACTTTCAACTCAAAAGTCAGCCCGCGCCGACGCGAAATCGCCG
>JBNNED010000142.1:0-3267 GCA_050285825.1 Verrucomicrobiales bacterium
CGGGCGCGGGAGGTGGCGGTGGTGGGAGACGCCCTGTTCGCGGGGTCGGTGGGCAAGGTGCGGCATTCTTATGAGGCGGCGCTGGGGACGCTGGAGCGGGAGGTGTTTTCGCTGGCGGAGGAGACGGTGCTGCTGCCGGGGCACGGGCCGCGGACGCGGGTGGGGGATGAGCGGAGGGGAAATGCTTTTTTCGCGGGGAGGATTTGATGATAAGTAGAGACGCGTGGTGACGTTTAGGGCTGGATGAAACGTTTTTTAGGGATTTTCGGGCTCTTGTGTTGTTTGCTGGCGGCTCGCGAGCCGGTGGGTTTGCCGCCGGAGTTGGGGGATTACAAGTTGGATCCGGCGCCGGAGGTGAGAGGGGGCCTGTTGTTGGAGAAGGGGGATTTGCTGGCGATTTGCGGGGATTCGATCACGGAGCAGAAGCAGTATTCGGTGCTGGTGGAGACGTATTTGCGGGTGGCGTATCCGGAGCTGGAGTTGGATGTGCGGCAGTATGGCTGGAGTGGGGAGCGGGCGGAGGGGTTTGTGCGGCGGCAGGAGAATGATGTGCTGCGCTTCGAGCCGGATGTGGCGACGACGTGTTATGGGATGAATGATTTCCGCTATGTGCCCTTTGATGAAAAGATTGCGGAGAGTTATCGGGTGGCGCAGACGCAGTGTGTGCGGGCCTTCAAGGAGGCGGGGGCGGAGGTGGTCCTGGCGTCGTCGGGGATCATTGATTCGGTGCCGCATTGGGTGAAGTCGGCGCAGGGGACGAAGAAGGATTTGAATTTGGCTTTGTCGCAGTTCCGCAATGTGGCGCTGGGGGTGGCGGTGGCGGAGGGGGTGCGTTTCGCGGATGTTTATCGGCCGATGTTGGTGGCGGATTGGGTGGCGAAGAAGAAGTATGGGGAGGGCTTTAAGGTGTCGGGGAAGGACGGGGTGCATCCGGGCTGGGCGGGTCAGACGATTATGGCCTATGCGATTTTGAAGGGGTTGGGGTGTGATGGGGAGATGGGTGCGGTGGTTTATGATGTGCAGAGCGGGCAGGCGCGGGGGGAGAAGGGGCACGAGGTGCTGGAGGCGAAGGAGGGGCGGATCCGGGTGCGCAGTGGGCGGATGCCTTGCGCTCCGTGGGTGGGGGATGCGACGAAGGACGGGTCGATTTCGGCTGGGCGGGCTCTGGTGCCGTTTGATGAGGAGTTGAACCGCTTTGTGCTGCGGGTGGAAGGGGGGGAGGCGGCGCGCTACGAGGTGAGCTGGGGAGATCAGAAGCGGGTGTTCACGGGAGAGGCTTTAGCGGAGGGGGTGAATTTGATGGCGGCTTTTGAGCGGAATCCTTTTACGGGGCCGTTCCAGCAGGTGTGGGAGAAGGTGCTGGCGAAGCAGGCGTTTGAGACGGATCAGATTAAAAAGCAGGTCCACGGGGAGGCGGGGAAGAAGGATATGGAGGGGACTTTTGCGCGGACGGAGAAGGTGCGGGAGGGGCTGGTGCGGGAGATTGGGGAGAAACTGCGTCCGGTGGAGCACGTGTTGGTGGTGCGGGCGGTGGAGTGAGGGAGCGGATGAAGCATGCGGCGGGCTGATGCGGGCGGGAATGCGGGCTGAAGCCCGCGCTCCTTTTTAGGAGAGGGCTTTGAGGGTGCGTTGGTGGAGTTTGGCGAGTTCGTCGCGGTCGTGCTCGCAGGGGATGGTGTCCTGGCAGTCGGAGAGGAGGAGGTCGGCGTGGTGGCGGAGGGCGTCCCGGAAGTCCGGGTGGGGGCGGGCTTCGGCGAGGTGGAGGTAGAGGTTCATGAGGGAGAAGGCGGTGGCTTCGTTGCTGCGGGCGTTTTGGCGCAGGGGGTCGAAGGCGGCGGCGAGGAGTTCGGCGGGGCCGAGGAGGGGGATGTGGAGCCGGAGTTTTTGCTCGTCGTCATACCAGAGGCCTTTGGGGAGGGGGTCGTCGATGATTTCGCGGAGGGCCGCTCCGAGGCGTTCGATGACGTTGATGGCGGTGTAGAAATCGTTGATGCCGGGGCTGAGGGCGCGGGCGGCGATTTCGACGAGTTGGCGGATGGCGTGCTCGATGTCCTGGGAGTTTGAACGCTGGGGGCCGATGATGAAGCTGGAGGCGAGGGGGCGGAGAGGGGAGTCGTCGGCCTCGGGGTCCTGGAGTCGGGTGCTGAGGAGGGCTTCGTCTTTGGCGATGAACTGGCCGGCGCGGTGGCGGGCGGTGATGAGGGTGTCGTTTTGAGTGGCCCATTTGACGAGGGTGGGGATGTCGATGCGCTGGAGGTAGCCGCTGCGGGGGGAGGCAAGAGTGAGGGATTGGTAGTCCTGGAAGGACGGGGGGAGGCTTTGGCTGGCGGCTTTGGCTTGGTCCGGCTTGGAGATGTAATCGAGGAGGGCTTTATGGAGGGAGTTGCTCACTTCATTGACCATGTGGGGGACCTGGATGAAGCGGGAGACCATGTGGATGAAGAAGAGGAGGATGATGAAGGAGGCGAGGCTGCCGATGGCGCCGATCCAGATGGCGAGGTCGGGGACGCTGCGCTGGTGGGTGAGGGCGGTAGCGACGGTGGCCTGGTAGGCGAAGAGGCCGACGAAAAGGCCGATGGAGACCTTGGTGCCGGTTTTCATCATGAAAATGGGGATGAGCCGGGGGCCGAACTGGCTGGAGGCGGTGGTGAGCACCACCATGGTGAGGGAGAGGAGGAGGGTTGTGACGGAGATGCTGGTGGCGGCGAGGGAGGTGAGGAGGCTCTGGGCTTGGTCGTGATCGAAGCTGTGTGTTTCCGTCACGAGAAAGAGGGGACTCCAGCCGAGGAGGTTGCTGGCGAGGAGGGCGAAGATGAGGAGGGTGCCGGAGATGAGGGCGGGGGCGAACCAGAGGCCGGCCCAGAGTTGGCGGAGGTGTTCTCGGATCATGGTGATGGTTTTTTGGGGGGGCTGGGGGGGGATGGGCGAGATTAAATCACGCCGTTCGCGCAGAGGACATCGGGGTCTCCGGCGAAGAAGTTGATGAGGTTGTCGAGGGCGCGGTTGGCCTGGCGCTGGACGGACTCATGGGTGCGGGAGGCGATGTGGGCGGTGATGATGGAGTTCGGGGCGCTGAGCAGGGGGTGGTCGGCGGCGGGCGGTTCGGCGTCGAGGACGTCGGCCGCGAAGCCCGCGATTTTCCCACTGTGGAGGGCGTCGGCGACGGCTTGGGAGTCGACGACTTCACCACGGGCGCAGTTGATGATGCGCACGCCGTCTTTGAGGCGTTCGATTTGGGCGGTGCTGATGAGGTGGCGGGTGTCCGGG
>JBNNED010000143.1:0-5786 GCA_050285825.1 Verrucomicrobiales bacterium
GCTTGCAATATAATTTAGGAGCGCAATATCGCTATGCGGGACGGGTGTATAAGGCAGAAATTTATTATAAGAAATACACTCATTTGGCATTGTTTGATGAAATCAATACGGAAGAGTGGCTAAATAGCGGAAGTGATGGACAGTCGGAGTTATTGAAACGCGAATATTCAGGAGATACCGGGCGGTTGGCATCTACCGGATATGGGCATAGCAAGGAGATGAACCAGCCGGGGTCGGGGCCGGTGGTGGCGGGCGTCTTGATTCAAGGGGTCGTGGGGAATCGGGAGCGTTTGCTGCGGGCGGTGGCGCTCGGTTTGGATGCGGAGGGTCGGGCGCGGGGGCATGTGCCGGGGCACGGGGAGATGTCGGATGCGGTTTTCATGCATTGTCCGCTTTTGGCGATGGCTTATGTGGAGACGGGGGAGAAAGAATATCTCGAAGCGTGCCGGAATCACTGGCGTTTTATGCAGAAAATGTGCCTGCGCAAAGACGGACTTTATCGGCATTCTCCGCTGCACGAGGCGGCCTGGGGGCGGGGAAATGGTTTTCCGGCTTTGGGCGTGAGCCTGGTCTTGCAGGAGCTGGAGCGGAGGGAGGAGTCGCCCCAAGCGCTGCGCGAGGAATTTCGGGCCGGTGTGAGGGCGCATTTGCGGGCTTTGAAGCGGCATCAGGACGAGGAAGGGATGTGGCATCAGGTGATTGATCATGCGGAGAGTTATGCGGAGTTCAGCGCGACTTGCATGATCGGCTACGCGCTCTACGCGGGCTTGAACGGGGGCTGGCTGGCGGAGGAAGAGTTTGGCGCGAGCGCGGCGGCGGCTTGGGAAGCGGTGAAAGGACGGATTCGCCTGGACGGGGAGTTTCTGGAAGGCGTGTGCACGGGGACGGGGAAGCAGAAGTCCTTGCAGGCTTATTTTGAGAGAAAAGAGATTCACGGTCGGGACGAACGGGGCGGAGCGATGGCCTTGTTGTTGGCGACGGAGCGCTTGCGTTGGGAGCAAGGGCGGGGGGAATGAGGGAAGCCTCGCGCAAAGGGGGGATTCGGGATTGCTTCCGGGGCGGTTCTTGCTCAGTTTGGGCGCATGTGGACATCGGCAGCTGAGTTTGAAGACATTCGATATGAGACCGCTCTGGAGGGGCAGGTCGCGAAGATCACGATCAATCGCCCGGAGGTGCGCAATGCCTTTCGGCCCCTGACGGTGAAGGAGCTGTTGCGGGCCTTTCATCTGGCGCATGAGGATCCGCGGGTGGGGGTGATCGTGCTGGCGGGGGAGGGCGACAAGGCTTTTTGTTCGGGTGGGGACATCAAGGTGCGGGGCGACGAGGGTTATGTCGGCGACGATGGCGTGCCGCGCTTGAATATCCTCGATGTGCAGAAGGTCATCCGCTCGCTGCCGAAGCCGGTGGTGGCGATGGTCTCGGGCTTCGCCATCGGTGGCGGGCATGTGCTGCACGTCGTCTGCGATCTGACAATTGCGGCGGACAATGCCATTTTCGGCCAGACGGGGCCGAAGGTGGGGAGTTTCGACGGGGGCTTCGGGGCGAGTTATCTCGCGCGGCACGTCGGGCAGAAGAAGGCGCGGGAAATTTGGTATTTGTGCCGACAGTATTCGGCGGCGGAGGCGCTGGAGATGGGTTTGGTGAACACGGTGGTGCCCCTGGAGAAGCTGGAGGAAGAGACGTTGAATTGGTGTCGCGACATGCTGCGGCACTCGCCACTGGCATTGCGTTGCTTGAAGGCGGGTTTCAATGCGGAACTCGATGGCCAGGCTGGGATTCAGGAGCTCGCGGGCAATGCGACTTTGCTTTATTACATGAGCGAAGAAGCGCAGGAGGGGCGGGATGCGTGGAAGGAGCGGCGCGCTCCGGATTTCGGGAAATTTCCGCGTTTGCCCTGACTTGCCGAGCTGATGAAGGCGTGGATTCTCGCGATGCGGCCGAAGACGCTGCCGGCGGCCATCGTCCCGGTGTGGGCGGGCTGCGTCATGGCTTGGCACCTGTCGGGGGCGTGGCGACCGGATTTGGCGGCGTGGACGCTGGTGGGTGCTTTGGCGATCCAGATTGCCACGAATTTTTTCAATGACGCGGTCGATGCCGACAAGGGAGCCGATACCGAGAAGCGGCTGGGGCCGCGTCGGGTCACGGCGGGCGGGATGATGTCGCGGCGGGCCGTTTACGGCTGGGGCCTGGCTTTTTTGGCTTTGGCGACGCTGTGTGGTCTGGTGCTGTGGGCGGAGCGGGGCTGGTGGGTGGTGGCGATGGGGCTGCCCTCGCTTTTCCTGACGTACGGTTACACCGGCGGGCCCTTTCCCCTGGCCTATCGGGGGATGGGGGAGCTTTTTGTCATCTTGTTTTTCGGCTTGGTGGCGGTGGGAGGCACGGTATTCGTGCAGCTGGGTGAGTGGCGGGAGGAGGCTTTTTGGCTGGGATGGCAAGTGGGCATGCTGTCGGCGGTTTTAATCGCGATCAACAACCTGCGGGATCGGGAAGAGGACGCGGGTAGTGGCAAACGGACGCTGGCGGTGCGCTTCGGGGCGAATTTCATGCGCGCCTTGATCGCGCTCCTGCTGCTGGGGCCTTACCTGCTTTTGCCGATGACGATGCCAATAGGGGTAGGTTTGCTGTTGTTGGTGGTGCCGGGCTTGTTGTGGGCGGCTTCGATTTTCCGCGGGGTGCGGCGTGCCGAGGGGAAGGCGCTCAATGGCGTGCTTGCGCGGGCGGGACTGCATTTGCTTCTTTTTGTGCTGCTTTTTTGGGCGGGGCTGGCCTGGGGCGCGGGAGCGTGATTTCGCGGGGTTCATCTTGTCAAAAGCGGGCGGACTGGTGATGCTGTGTGGGTGTTGAGGCGATTGGCTGTGCAGAATTTCCGCTGTTTTGAGTCGGCCCGGTGTGAGCTGCCGTCGGCGGGCATGGTCTTCGTCGGGCGGAATGCGCAGGGGAAGACCTCGCTGCTGGAGGCGATTTGCGTGCTTTTGCGTTTGCAATCGCCCCGGACGCGGCGCATTGGGCAGTTGATTCGGCTGGGCGAGGCCGGATTTGGGGTGGCTGGCGAGTGGGAAGGAAAGCGCCTGCGGGTGGACGGGAGTCGGCAGGCTCTGGGGCTGCGCTGCGATGGCGAGGAGCTGGGTTCGCGGCGCGATTATCGGGCGGGCAGCGGGGTCGTGGTGTGGATGGGAAACGAGGATTTGGATTTGGTGCGGGGGGGCGGGGAGAGTCGGCGACGATACCTCGATTTTCTGGCGGGGCAGATGGAGGCCGAGTATGCGCGGCATTGGCGGAGTTACCGGAAGGCGCTGCAGTTGCGCAATGCCATGCTGAAACGCTACGCGGCGGACTCGGCGCAGGTGCGTTCTTATACGAAGTTGTTGATCGAGCACGGGGAGTTTTTGCGGGAGCGGCGGGGGCGCTTGTGTGAGGAATTGCGTCCGCTGGTGGGCGAGATGCACCTGCGGGTGAGCGGGCGGGAGGAAGCGGTGGAGCTGGATTATCGGGACCGCGCCGGTGGGGATTTGGAGGAGGCCTTTGCGAAAGTTGCGGAGAGTGAGACGCGGCGTGGGGTGAGTTTGGCGGGACCGCATCGGGACGATGTGCGACTGAGTTTGGCGGGTCGGGCGGTGCGGGATTTTGGGAGCGAGGGACAGCAGCGGACGGTGGCGCTGGCGATGAAACTGGCCCAGGGGGCTCTCCTGCGGAGTGCGGCGGGTCGGGAGCCGGTTTACTTGATCGATGACGTCTTCGGGGAGTTGGATTTGGAGCGGCGACGGGCGCTCCTGGGCGTTTTGCCAGAGACGAGTCAGAAGTTCATCACGACGACGCATTTGGATTGGTGCGAGGAAGATTCCTTGCGACTGGAGAGGTGCCGGGTGGAAGATGGGCGCTTGGAGATTTAGGGGAGATTTTGGGAGTGAACGGTGGTTTGTGAGCCGACAGGGTTTCGGCGCTCCCCGGGCTTTTTGACTTCATCCTTGCACTTGAGGTGATTCTGGGGAGAATCCGCCCCCCGAATCCCCAAAATGAGATGAGCGAGAATGCCACTTTTCAAGAAATCGGCGACGTGTTGCGTCGGTATGAGTCCTTTGCGGTTCTGAGTCATGTGCGCCCGGATGGCGATGCCATTGGTTCGCAAATCGCACTCGGCCACGCCTTGGAAGGCATAGGGAAATCGGTGCGTTATTTGAACGAAGACGGCTTGCCGGAGAGCCTCGCTTTCCTGCCGCTTTCCGAGAAAATCGAGCAACCGGGCGAGCCGCTGGAGGTGGACGTCGTGATCGCCCTGGACACGGCGAGTCAGCCGCGGCTCGGAGCGAAGTGCAACGAGGTCGTGGCGGGAGCGAAATTGTGGATCAACATCGACCACCACAAGTCGAATCCGGGTTATGGCGACCTGAGTCACATCGATGCGACTTCGCCCGCGACGGGGCAGATTCTTTACAACTTGATTGTCGATCAGGGACTCCCCTTTTCCGAGGCGACGCGCGACAGCATTTACGTGGCGGTTTCTACGGACACGGGCTCGTTCCAGTATCGCGGGACGACGGAGGCGACTTATCGCATGGCGGCCGATTTGGTGGCGCGGGGTTTGCAGGTGGGGGAGATCAACGAGATGATTTACGACAGCCAGCCGTATCGTCGCGTGGAGCTAATGCGTTCCTTGCTGAACACGCTGGAGTGCTCGCGGGATGGGAAGGTTGTCGATTGGCAATTGCCCCGCTCCGAGCAGGTCAAATTGGGCCTCGTGCCGGATGATAGCGAGGGGATGATCGATTTCATTCGGGCGGTGCGCGGTGTTGTCGTGGCACTGTTCTTCGAGGAGCTGGAAGACGGACAAATCCGGGTGTCGATGCGCTCAAAAGACCGGGCGGTGGATGCCAGCGAGGTCTGTTCGCAGTTCGGTGGTGGCGGGCACGCTTTGGCGGCGGGCATCCGCATGGCGGGGCCGATGGCGGAGGCGCGGGAAAAGGTCTTGGCGGCGGTGCGGGCGCGGGTGGAGGCCGCGGCGTCGTAAATTTTTTTTGTTTTTCTGTTTTTTTTCAATCATGCAACAACAAGCGAATTTACCCAGCGGCGTTCTTCTCGTCGACAAGGCTCCGGATATGACTTCTCACGATGTCGTGGCGATCGCGCGGCGGCAGCTTCAGATCAAGAAAATCGGACATTGCGGCACGCTGGACCCGATGGCGACCGGTCTCCTGATGCTGGTGATCAACCGGGCCACGAAGATCCAGGATTTGCTGATGAGCGAGGACAAGCAATACGTCGGGACGCTCACGCTGGGGGCGACGACGAGTTCGCAGGACAAGCAGGGGGAGATTTTAGAGGAAAAAGAAGTGCCGGACTTTTCCGAGGAGGAGATCCGGGGAGCTTTCGAGGAATTTACGGGGGATTTCGAGCAGATTCCACCGATGGTCTCCGCGATTAAAAAGGACGGAGTGCCTTTGTATAAATTGGCTCGTAAGGGGCAGACGGTGAAGCGCGATCCGCGACCGGTCTTCGTGACGAAATACGAGATTGATCGGGTGGCTCTGCCGGAAGTTGAGTTCACGGTCGATTGCTCCAAAGGTTTTTACGTGCGGACTTATGCGCATGACATCGGGCAAAAACTCGGTTGCGGAGCGCATTTGAGCGCGCTGCGACGCACGCGGTCGGGTCGTTTCGATCTGGAGCGCGCGGTGCCGGCGGAAACGCTCAAGACGGCGAGTCGCGAGGAGTTGCTCAACTCAATGGTGACGCTGGCCGAGATTTCCCTGATGCGGGGGGCGTGAGGTCGCAGGGACGTCTCGTCCCCG
>JBNNED010000144.1:0-8564 GCA_050285825.1 Verrucomicrobiales bacterium
AATGCCCGTTTTCCGGCCAAAGCCGAACGCGTCCAGATACTCGTAAAAACGGCGCTTGCCGACGCGCTCGGCGAACAAAAAAGTCCCCGTGTTACTCGACTTCGCCATGACTTGGGCCAGGCTCAGCTCCCCGTAATTGTGGTGATCCGGCACGCGGTAGCCCTCCCGCTTGATCTGGCCCCAGCCGCAATCCACCACCGACTCCGGCCCCGCCACCCCGGAATCAAGCGCCGCTCCCAGCGCCACGATCTTAAAAATCGAGCCCGGTTCATACGTCCCCTGCACCGCGAAATTCGTCCACGCGTCCTGTGCGTTTTCCCGCAGGTTCAAGTCGAAATGCGGCCGGTTCGCCATCGCCAAAACATCCCCCGTGTAGGGATCCATCACGATGATCGTCCCTTTCTCCGCCTGATAAGTCTCCAGCGCGGCATCCAGCTCCTCCTCCGCAATCCCCTGCACCCCGGCATCCAGGCTGAGCTTAACATGCAGACCCGGGGTCGGCGGCAAAATCTGCGCGTTCTCCGAAGAAATCAGCAAGCCATCCTTGTTCTTCTTCCGCACGCGGTAACCATCACGCCCCTCCAGATACTCCTCCATACTCCGCTCGACCCCCATCTGACCCAGCCCGGCGGCATCGACAAAGCCCACCAAATGCGGTGCCAGCGTCCCCGCCGAATAGGTCCGGCTGTTGTAGCGCTTGAAGCGGAAACCCTGCACGTGACAACGATCCAGCTCCAGCTCCAACTGCCGCGCGTCATCCTCGCGGATGTCCTTGCGCAACACAAATTCCATCCCCGGACCCCGGATTTTCCGCTCCAGCTTCTCCCGGTCCATGCGCAGGGCCCGCGCCACGATCTCCACCCCGTAGGCCAGGTGTTCTTCGTAAATTTCCTGCGGGCTCAGCGCCTTGGAAAGCTCGCGCCATTTCGCCTTCAGCGCCTCCCGCCGCTCTTCCTCATCCCAGGCCGCCCAATGCGGATCCTCCGCCAAACGCCGGTGCGCCACCGCCCACAAGGTGTTGTCGCGGTGCTGCAAATGGACTTTGTCCGCCACTAAAGTCGCCTCCGGGCGATTCTGCGCCAGCGGCGTCTCGTTCCGATCCAGGATCAATCCCCGGTTCGCCGGCAGGATCTCCTTGAACTCATAATCCGGCACCTTCACCCGCTGCCCCGCCTGCGGATCACCCGCTTGCAAATCAACCAGTCGATACGAAAGAGCCGTCAGTCCGGAAACCAACAGCACACACACCGCATACGACCTGATTTGTAAGCTCTTATCCATTCAATCATTCATTCCCGGCTCACCACCCGGGGCTCCTCCCGCCGACCACTCCGCGAACAGGTCTCGACCTTCCCGTAAGGCAGCGAAACCAAGGCCGAACCGGCCTCGCCCAAGCGTTTGCGCAAGCGGTAAATCCCCAACTGTTCTTCGATGTCCGCCCGGTGACTCGTAATCGCCACCTCGTGCTCGTGAATCAACTTCTCCACCCGCGCGATCTCCCGCTGCGTCTGCACCTGCTTGTTTTTGACGACAACATAAAAAACCCCCGCCGTGACCAGCAAGGTCACGCCCGCGACCAACACCAGTATGGTCGAAAGGCTCATTCCCCGTTGCGTTTTTCTCTGATTCATCGGCATCCTTTCTTTTTTAAATTTTTTCCACCACCCGCAGCTTCGCACTCCGCGCCCGCGGGTTCATTTTAAGTTCATCCGACCGCGCCGAGACCGCTTTTCGCGTGATCAGGCGGTAGGCCAAACGCGGATTCGGCCGCGCCTCCGGCCACTCTGGCCGATCCACCGTCTCCCGACTCGTCTCGCGGAAAAAGCGCTTCACCATCCGGTCTTCCAGGCTATGAAAGGTGATCACCCCGAAGCGCCCACCTGGCTTCAACAAGCCCGCCGCCGACTCCAAAGCCCGCTCCAGCTCGCCCAATTCATCATTCACCGCCATCCGCAAAGCCTGAAAAACCTTTGTCGCCGGATGCGTCCGACCCCGCCGACCCAACAAGTCCGCGATTCCGTCCGCCAGTTCCAAAGTCCGCTCGAAGCGCTCTTTCTTCCGCGCCTCGACGATCCAGGCCGCCACTTTCCGGCCCGATTTCTCCTCGCCGTACTCCCAGAAAATCCGCCGCAGCTCCTCCTCCGGCCACTCGTTCACCAGATCCGCCGCCGTCGGGCCTTCCGCCCCCATGCGCATGTCCAGCGGACCGTCTTTTTGAAACGAAAACCCCCGCTCCGCCGCATCCAACTGCCGCGACGACACCCCGATATCCAACAAAATCGCATCCGCCGCTTCCCAGCCGCGCTCCGCCGCCAAAGCCGCCATCTCCCCGAATCGCCCCGGCACGATCTCCAGCCGCTCCCCGAATCGCGCCAGGCGCTCACCCGCGTGCGCGCGCGCCTCCGCATCCCGATCAATCCCCCGCACCCGCGCACCCGTTTCCAAAAAAGCCTCGGTGTGCCCGCCGCCTCCCAGCGTGCCATCGATCACCACCCGACCCTCGCCCGCCGGCAGGAGCTCCGCCACTTCCCGATACAAAACCGGCAAATGGTAAAAAGGCCGACCCGCCGAAGCGGGCCGGTCCTCAAAAGTAGCGAAACACGCTAACACCCCCACACCCGGCACTGCGCAAGGCAGAGGCCAGTTGAAGCTGCAGGGCCACCGAAAGTTAGGCAGCGCCGGGATGGAATCGGGTGTTAGCATGTGTTTCGTTCATCCAGTGCCACCTGGATAAAATTCTGGTTCGTATGACTTAGATAATCCCGAAGCGCTCGTTCAGGGCGGCCGTCTCGGCCTCCTCCCGCTCGCTCATCACTTCGTAATTCTCCGTCGTCATCATCTCGAAATTGTTTCCGCGGCCCACCAAAGCCACCGCTCCAGGCAGCTCCAGCCCCGCTTCCTCCGCCCAAGCCTTCGGCACCGTCAGCTTGCCCTGGTCGTTGACCTGCAGCTCGTGCGATTTCCGGCTCAGCAAACCACTCAGTCGATCGCGATCCTTCGGCGTCAAATCCTCGGCCTCTTCGATCTGCCGGTATTTGCGCTCCATCGCCTCTTCCGACATCACCTTGATCGCGGAGACCCCGTAAGACTCCGCCTTCAACAAAAAGACCGAGCTCCCCGGATCCGGACGCCATGACACCGGCACCGAGACGCGCCCCTTCGCATCGAGCTTGTGCTCGAAGAAGCCGCGCATTTTGTGGTTCGCCAAGTTCATGAGGGTGCCCAGAAGTTCCTCTGAGGGCACTAAAGTACACTTCATGACCCCAATCAGTCAAATCCAATCTGTCCGGTACACCTCGCATCACAGGCAAAAAATCGCAGCTACCTTGCTTAGCTCCACTTTAATTAAGAAATCTTAATCTTCAAGAGGCTTTTTCTTTTCTGCACACCCAAGCCTTAAAGCCCCCTTAAGCACTAATTCAAAAAAAGCAGCCCAGAGACCTAAAGCACCCTCCTTTTTTCAAAATCACTCTCTTCCACTCGCGCAAGCCGATCAGCTCCTAGCCCTCTCACCTCCGCTCACAGCGAAACCAGAGAGAGGCCCGGTCGCCAGTCAATAAACACCACCCTCATTTTCGATACAAACAATCAATAAGTCGTTACTTATCAATGATATAAAAATACTCAATCATCAGGACCAAGTCTCGAAGGGATGAGCTTCCCGCTCCGCCAAAGGCATCTCGACGCGCGCGCCACCGCGCACGTGCGAGCGCATCATGGCGTGAATCATTTCGACCGTCAGTCGCCCTTCCCGCGCGTCGCACAGCGGCTGCCGCTCCGGATCATCCAGGCTCGCCAGCAAATCGGCCACAGGCAGGAGGTGTTGCCAGAGAGCTGCGCTGAGCTGCGGAATCGCTTCCGCTTTCCCCACCCCCGCCGTGCTCACGATCTGCCAGCCTTGCTCTTTTTTCTCCCGGGGATTGAAGGGATTTCCCGCGCGGAAATGAGCGAAGGGCTCTTGGTCAATGCGCAAATCAAGCACCCCCGCATTGCCTACGATCTGCAAGCCAAAACCAGCCTCCCGCGTGCCCGCACCCGCCACGGAATCAAAGAAAAGCGGCGTCCCGTCGGCCAGATCGAAGCGCGCGTGTAGCGCATTTCCCGCCAAGTGCGGAATGCCCTCGCCACCCGCCCGCACATCCCGCGGCTCCGCCAAGCGCTCCCCTTGAAAAAGCTGCGCGCTGCAGCCCACGGGATCACCAAAAAGCGCCCGCGCGACCACGAACTCGTGCGATCCCAGCACCCAGGCATCTTGCAAACCACCCCGCCCGTCCTCTTTCCCCCGCAAGCGCACTTCGAGAATTTTCCCCACCAAGCCTTCGTCCAAGAGCTTCCGCAAAACCGGCAAAACAGGATGATAGCGCCAGCGATGAGCCAGGGCCAGCTTCAGGCCCGAGCGCTCACACAGCGCGACCATGCGATCCGCCTCCGCCAGGGTCGCGCACATCGGCTTCTCCAAGTACACCCCGCGCACCCCGGCCTCGACACAGGCCGCGAGCATTTCCGCGTGTTGATCGACGTGCCGAGGCGCGATCGAAACCAGCGCGGGCTTCACCTTGGACAGCATTTCCCGGTAATCTGAAAAACCCGTCACTTCCTTCGCAAACTCCCCCACCCGCTGCATCGCCGCCACACGTCCCTTGGCCTCCGGATCCGACAAAGCCACCACGCGCACCTCCGGAACCCGCCGCCACAGCGTGTCCATCTCATGCCCGTAATCCCCCCGGCCGCTGTGACCAATCACCGCTAGGCTGTGCCGCTCCCGCCCCTCTCCCCGCGCCGACCCCACCAAGCCCGCCAAAGAAGCCGCACCCGCCAACTTTCCAAAAGACCGCCGCTTCATCATCACTCCTCCAACTCTCCGATCGCCAGCAAGCCTCCGAGATACCAAGTGTGACCCGCGTAGCGCTCCGGGTTTTTATCAAATTCCGCCCGCTTCGACTCGAAGAGAATTTCCCGCTTCTCCAGCTTCTCTCCCGTCAACTCGATCGTCACTTCATGTACTCCGCCCTCCGGGTCGTTGAGGACTGAAAAGCTCGCCAGCCGGTGATACGTGCAATAGCCGTCGATCCGTTTCACCGGCGTTTTCTCGACCCCATCGACCGTCACCTTGAGCACCCCGCCGTCCGGTCCGACGAGATCATAACAACTCAGCGCGCTGCCTTTGAAAATGAGCTTCAGCTTCGCGCCCGGCTCCTTGGCCTGCCAGAGCGAGGGCACCCGCGAGGAAAAACGCTGCTCCAGCTTGCCGCCCTTCTCCCAAGCCCCCTCCAGCATCGCCTCCGTGATCGGGATCAAGCGCGCGTTCTCCATATTATCAGCCGTCAATGGCTCGCCGAGCTGGTGCGGGCCGGGCTCGCCGACGCCAGCGAGTTTCTCCAAACTGGCCGTGACTGCCGCCGTGTAAAGCGGATGCCCGCTCTCGGTCAGGGGATGCACGCCATCGGTCGAAAAAACGATCTTCCCGGCCGCCTCATCCGCCTTCTTGTCTTCCGACTTAAAAACCAAATTCCCCTCTTCCATCAACTTCACCACTTCCAGCCCCATGTGGATCGAAGGAATCCCGTAGTGCCCTGCCACCGCCTCCATCGTGCTCGCCGCGCGCGGAAATTTTCCCTTCTGCACGTCGCCCACCATCTTGTCGGTCAGCGTGTAAACAAAACAAATATCCGTCTCCGGATTCGCCCGCCAGGTCTGCCGCACGATCCCCTCCATGCTCCGCAAAATGCTCGCCGGCTGCGTCCCGCCATCGTTCACCGCGAACTCCACAAAGAGCAAGTCCGGTCCGTGCTTCAAGACGTGCTCACCCACGCGGAAAGCCCCGAGACCCGAGCCGGTCCCGCCGATCGCGGCATTGATTTCGCTGACCTCGGCTTGCGGGAATTTTTTCGCCAACCACTCGCGCGTCTGCACCCGCCAGCCAGCCGCCGCCGTGATGCTCCCGCCGAGATAACCCACCTTCACCTTCCCGCCCTTCTCCAGCTTCGCCAGGACATTCGGCAAACCATCGCGCGCCCGCAACTCCTTCGCCTCCACCAGCTCCACCTTCTCCTCACCCGCGGCCAGGGCTCCCCACAGCACGCACAGACAGGCCATCAACGATCTTTTCTTCAACATCACAACTCCAATACCGCCCACGCGCAGCCGACCTTACAAAGAGTCAACTCAGCGCTCCACCCGCACATAAACCCCGTCAAAAAAGGCCCGCACGCCGTGATAAGGATGGGTATGAATCCCCGTCACCCGCACCCGCGCCCCGTCGAGAACCTCGAAATCCACCCAGGTCTTCTTCCCGTCGCTATGCTCCGCTCCGCCGTCCGAAAAACGCGCTAAAAAGCCATTCCGCTCCGCCTTTCCCTCCAGCTCCCCCGTGTGGAAGGTCGGCCCCCGCACCACCGCGATCTCAAAACGCAGCGCCCCCTCCTCCTCGCGCAGCACCAACTCCCCGCCATAACCATCCCGGTAACGCCCGGCCCAAGTCCGCTCCGCCTCCGTCGCCTTCCAGCCTTCCAAAATCGCCATCCGACCGCGCGTCAGCTCCGCCATCGCCTCCCAATACGCCCCCTCCCGCTTCGCCTCACCTTCCCCCTCGCCCAACTGCGCCACCGCCGCCTCTGCGAAAAAATCGCGGTAATCGATCCACGCCCGTTGATCCGACCGCAGCTCCGCAAAGCGCTCCTCCGGCAAGGTCTGGCGCAGCTCCTGATAAAGCTGGTTCAGCTTCGCGTCGTCTCGCTCAAAAACCCGCTCCGCCACCGACTCCCCATCCGCCCAGAGAGCCGTCACCAACCAGATTACCCAGCAGAATCGATCTTTCACAAGTCCCATCCTGCCAGAGACTTCCCTCCGCATCAAGCGAGATCCCGATCGTAAAAAACCTTCACGAAATGCCGTCCGCTCGCCTCGTCGTAGCCCTTCTCCAGCACCCCCTCGGGATTCTCCACGACCTGCGGCTTCAGGCGGAGCTCCACCCCGCTGTCCAGCTTCATCACCGACTTCATCAGCTTCTTCGCCTTCGAAACCTCCTTCTTCGCAATCTCGAAGCTCTCCTCCACCTTCACCCCCTCATCCTCCTCCAGCCGCGCCCGCTCCTCCGCGAAACGCGCCCGCGCCTCCGGCGTCCGCAGCGCCTGCTCCTCGAATTCCTGCAAACTAAAAGTCTCCCGATCATCGAAATACGACAAAGCCTCCTTCGCCGCTTCATTCACCTCCCAGGGCGGCGAATCATCCCGCTCTCCACCCTCCTCCGCCGTCAACTTCACCGGCGTCGCCCCGCCCACGGCCTTCACCGCCATCTCCGCCACCTTCTTAGAAAGCAGCGAAGAGTCCGAAATCGGCATCACCCCCAGGAAATCCCGCACCCAGAAACGCGACTCATTCCCGGCGCGGTCGAAGGTCAGCACGTAGTAACCCTTGTTCGCAAAATGCTCTACAATGAGGCAGCCCTTGTCGATTTTCTCCGGATTAATCCCCTGTTCGGTCGAGAGCTCCAAATCCCCATCCCGCGCCGAAATGCTCAAAAACGGCGTCACGCTCTCCGACTTCAAAATACAAATCGCCCGCCGCGGCTCCCCCTCCACCAGCAAACCCTCCAGCAAGGCCACGCAGAGATCCCCCGACTTGATATTCGGGTGGTTCGACTTCGAATAGAGACGCTGCGCGATCTCCACCCCGCGTTCCAACAAATTCCCCCCATCCGCAAAAATACTCGCCGCGCAGCCATTGAGCTCATGCTTCTCCAGCGAGCTGTGATGATGAAAACGCTGCCCCTGCAAATTCCGGAAGGGCCGCAGAAAAATCCCGCTCAGCACCCGCTGATCCTCATCCTCGACGCGGAACAACTGCTTCGAGGTCAGCAACTCCTCATCCCGCGAAGGATTCCCCACCTTCGCCAACACCAGGCCGCCCACGCGCACCTGCTCAAATGTCATCTTCAATTGCATGCCCCCGAGTAACCTCCGCGAGCAATTTTGCAATGATTCATTCAAGTCCGGCGTTTTTCTCTCGGCGCTCGCCCTTTTCCATCGTAAAATCCAAGCAGCTACCGCCCTACCATGTCCAAAAAAGTCCGCTTGAAAGACGTCGCCGAACGCGCCGGAGTCGCCGTCAACACCGCCTCCACCATCCTCAACCGCCGCCCGAATTCCTGGGCATCGAAAGAGACCGAAGCCCGCGTCTTCCAAGCCGCCAAAGACCTCGGCTACCGCCCCAGCAAGACCGCCCGCGCCCTCCAATCCGGCCGCTATCATGCCCTCGGCCTTCTCGTCCAGGATCTCACCAACCCTTTCTACACCACTCTCGCTGACGAAATCGAAGCCCAAGCCGAAAAACGCGGCCAGACTCTCCTCATTGAGAACGCCCGCTCCTCCCTCGTCCGCGAACGCCAACTCCTCAGCCAAAACAACGAACTCGAAGTCGACGGCACCATCCTCTGGCTCAGCGACCCCGAAAACTACCGCGACGAGCTCGCCGCCCGGTTCAACCGCCAGGAAGCCACCGTCTGCCTGAGCAACGGCGTCTCCGCCAGCTCGCTCGGCGTTGATACCGTCCTCAGAGATCGGAAG
>JBNNED010000145.1:0-5483 GCA_050285825.1 Verrucomicrobiales bacterium
CGGAGACGCTGCAGGTGAAGTTCATCGATCACGTCATCATCGGGCGGCAGGTGGACGGCCGGGAACCGTATTTTTCCTTCCAAGAGGCCGGCTTGATGAGCTGATTCGGCTTGTCGGCAAGGCGTGGGGAGCTAAGTTGAAGCTCATGAAAATCATGATCTTGGCTTTGTTGGCGGCCATGGCCGGATGGGCCTGGGGCGGGAGTGCGGATGCGTTGTTGCGAGGTGAAACTTCATCGGGGCGGACGAAGCTGGAGTTGCGCGTGGGCGATCTCGACGGCTTGATCCGGGAGGTGAAATTGACGGTGGATGGCGAGGAAATCACGTGGAAAAACGCCGATCACTCGCCGCAGACGGTCATCCGGGATGTGGAAAATGGCGTTTACGTGCTCTCGGTGACTCAGGGCGAGAAGAGCTTCCGCCTGTGGATGGTGCCGGGAAGTGAGAAAGTGGTTAAAAAAGGGCCGAACGAGTTCGAAAGTCGCTTCGCGGCCATCATCGAGGCCAGTGACCCGCGGGCGAAGACGCCTCTGAAGTGGACGCCGCGCATCACCATCGGCTGCCACTTGAAGTGGAAAATCTGAATCGTCGGTGAGCTTGACAGCGCCTTTATTTGCTCGCTAGCTTGCCAGAATGATGGATGATGCGAGTGAGGTGGCGGGGGTGCGGGAGGCACCGGCGGATGCGAAGGGGCTGGTGCGCGCTCTCGGGCCGGGCTTGATCATCAGCGCCTCGATCGTGGGTTCGGGGGAGCTGATTGTGACGACGAAGCTGGGGGCGGAGACGGGTTTTGCCCTGCTCTGGTTCATTCTCGCAGGCTGTTTTTTGAAGGTTTTCCTGCAAATCGAGTGGGGGCGCTACGTGTTGGGAACGGGGCGGAGCACCTTGCAGGCTCTCCAGCGCATTCCCGGTCCGCGCTGGGGTTTTTCGTGGGTGAATTGGTGTTGGCTGGCGATGTTCGTGGCGACTTTTTTCCAAGTGGCCGGGATGTTGGGCGGAGCCTCTTCTTTGTTCGTGGAAATGGGGGCTGCGGGCAACGCGCTGGGCTGGGCCGCGCTGATCACGCTGAGCTGCGTCATCCTGCTGGTGATGGGGCGCTATGGTCTCATCGAGAAGGTGGCGACGGTGATGGTGGCGGGTTTTACCCTGTTCACGATGGCCTCGGTGCTCGGGCTGGGAACGACGGCTTTCGCGATTTCGAGCACGGATCTGGCGGAGGGTTTTCGCTTTTCCTTCCCTGACGAACTGGCGGTGGCCTTCGCGGCTTTCGGGGTCATCGGCGTGGGTGCGTCCGAGCTCCTGTATTACCCGTATTGGTGCTTGGAAAAGGGCTACGCTCGTTCGCTGGGCCGCTTCGAGCCGGGCGAGGATTGGGAGAGACGGGCGCGGGGCTGGCTGCGGGTCTTGCAATGGGACGCCTGGGTGTCGGCGGCCATTTATACCTTGAGCACGGTGGCTTTTTACTTGCTGGGGGCGGCGATTTTACACCGACAGGGTCTGCTGGTGGAGAATGAGGCCATGATCCCGACGCTGGCGCGACTTTACACCGAGGTATTCGGTGATTGGGCCTACTGGGTCTTCGGCGTAGGAGCCTTCGCGGTCCTGTTTTCAACGATTTTCATCGCGACGGCTTCCAACACGCGCCTGGTCGCCGATGCGGCGGGGATTTTAGGAAATGCGAGGGGCGGCGGGGCGCGCTTGCGCTGGATCAAGGCGGCGGCCATCGTCCTTCCTCTCCTGTATTTCGTGCTCAATCAAGCGGTGGCGGCTCCGGTGAGCATGGTCATTCTCGGCTCGGTGGCGCAGGGGGCGATGCTACCCTTCCTCGCGTGGGCCCTGTGGTTCTTGCAAAAAGAAATCCCGGAGACGCTGCGGGGCGGTCGGTTCTGGCTCTGCGCGCTGGCCCTGTCCACGGCGGCCTGCAGCCTCTTGGGAGGCTGGCAACTCTGGCGGGTGCTGGGGGGGAGTTAGGGCGTTTTTTTGGCTTGGCAAGGCGGCGAGGGCTGTGTTTCCGTTTAGCTATGACGACACGACAGCTCGGAACCGGTCTCCTACTCACCTCACTCTGCGCGCACGCCTCGGCCGCAACTTTGGTCGAGTATTTTGACTACGGTGACACGTCCGGGCAGTTGAATACCTTTGGCGCGGCTGGTGGTGGCTGGGCGGGTGCTTGGACTTCTGACTCAGACCCCGGGTATCTCAGTTCGGGTTCACTCGCTTATAGTTCTCCGGGCTACGCTTCGAGTTCCGTGGGCGGTCGTGCTGGCTGGGGTGGTACCGGCGGCGGCGGTGATGTGGCGACGCGTGCCTTTTCGGCTGGTTTGAGCGGCACGATCTGGGTGAGCGCTGAGATGCGTTATAATCGCTCTGTAGACAATACGGCGGAAGTGCGCCTGTGGCTGGATGGGGATGATTTTATCGGGATGTATAATAAGCAAGGTCATATCAGTGTGAATGGAAACTCCGACAGTGTGTCAACGATGCAATCCCCGGTCTATGCAGACGATACGACGCATCATGTCTTGGCCCGCTTGATCACGAATGCGAGTGGCGTGAATGATTCCATCGAACTTTGGGTGAATGCTGATTTGTCAGGCGGAGAGGCTGGTCTGGGGGCTGCCGATCTAGTGTTGGATAGTGGTGATTATTTCGGGGCGACTTTGGATGAGATCGGGGTGTCTTTCCGGCGTGGTGAGTCAACGATCGACACCATCCGCATCAGTGATGAGGCGAATGGCTTTCAGTTTGTGACGACGGGAGTGCCGGAGCCGGGAACGGCCGCACTGGCTCTGCTCGGGCTGGGCGTTTTGGCGCGTCGCCGGCGGGCTTGAGCGCCTGCTTTTGCGATTTGCTCAAGACGGCTTGATTATCTCTGCCGACGACAGGTCCGGGGAGATCAAAGACCGCGCCCCGGCTTTTTGAAGAAGGGCGGGGGTTCTGCTCGCGCGGAAGGAATTTTTTAAGATTCCATGGCCTGCTACGAGCCTTTTTTGGAAGTCGTCGCGGGCTTTGGAAAAGAAGGGATTTTGTTCTTTTTCAGGGAGGAGGAATTCGTACGTTCGCCACGAACGAAGAGATTTTCCGATGCGTTGTATCCAGTGTGGCTCCCTAGATGATCGAGTGCTCAATTCCCGCCAGTCGAAGGACGGGACGAGCATCCGGCGGCGACGGGAGTGCCAGGTCTGCAAGGCGCGTTACACGACCTACGAGCAGATCGAGCGCACGGAGCTGCGGGTCGTCAAACGCGACGGCACGCGGGAGACGATCAACCGGGAGAAGCTCTTCCGCGGCTTGGTCAAGGCTTGTGAGAAGCGGCCGGTCTCGATGGATCAGATCGGGCGGGCCGTTGATGAGATTCTGACGGAGCTGCACAAGGATCATTTGCACGAAATCCCCTCCCACATCATCGGGACGAAGGTCATGGACAAGCTCCACGGCATCGATCCCGTGGCCTACGTCCGTTATGTCTCGGTTTACCGGCAGTTCGACGATGTCGGCGAGTTCATCCGCGAAATTCAATCGCTCGAAAAGCGGGCGCGCACGGACGCCATGCAGCGTAAACTTTTCCCCTAAACCCGACACGAGAACCCCCACGCGACTTCCTCCATGATCAGTATCGCCAATAACCGCCCCGTCCTCCAAATCGGCCGCTATCAAGTGGCTGGCTACGACACCGACTGGATCGAAACCGCCCTGCGCCTGGCGGCGGAGCGCAGCGAGCGGGGGGATTGCCCGTTTTTAGCTGAGCTGCGCGAGGGGATTGAGCACTATCTTGAGCATCGCTGTTCCTTGAGTTTGTTGAAGTTGGAGGAACTCTACGCGCGGATGAGACAGATGCTGGAGGAGGTCGGCTGCCCGGCTCTGGCGGAAAACCTACCCGTGGTCGCGCCGCCGCTGAAAATTTCGCTCGTTCCCACGGCGGAAGCGGCCGGGAGTGGCTATGAATTACTGTTTTTCAAGCTCTTGCGTGATGATTTGGAGGACTTGCAGGCACACGGGGTGAGTGAGATCGAAATCGAAGATCTCCGGCAGTGCGTCCTGATTTTGCGCGGGCGGCAGAAATTTACGGCGCCGTGCTCCCGTCTGGCGCGTGATATCGAGGCTTTTTTGCTCCAATTCGAGCGCAGTCGCGCAGTGAATGCGGATTTTTAATGGTATAGAAATATTTTTTTTCGTTTGTAACTTGGTGAGTGCGAGATTGGTTGCATTGATATAATAATTTAAATAAGTGTTTTAACTTGTGAGGGGGGCTTGGCTGTCGCATACGGCTCGGGTCATTATGAAAGCGATTATCACCTCCTTCGTTGTCACAGTCACCTCCGCCACCGCCCTGCAAATCACGGCCTATGATCCGGCGGATCATGATAATTATTCGTCGGGTTATCCGGGAAGTCCGGTGCGGAATACCTCCGACACTTATGTCGGGCTAGGCCGCGATCTGAGCGGGCTGATTTGGGCGAAAACCAATGCGGCCAAGAGCTTCGGCCTCTTGAGTCCCCGGCATTATCTCTACGCCAGCCACTACGGCGGCTCTTCCGTGGTCCGCGCCTTCGGGCAAACAGGGGGCGTGGTTGAGCGCAACCACAGTCACGGCGAAAACGCTGGCTGCGGGATGTTTTTCTCGGGCAGGGCGGATGCTTCCCTGGGGACTTTGACGGAGCCGATGCCGGTTTCGAACGCGGTGGGACGTTATCTCGTCATGGACTTGCACGACAGCTCGGCTGCTGATAGCCCGGCCAATTACACCGGGGAACCGGTCTTGGTCGCGGGACGGGGCGCGAACGGGGCCAGTTCGACTCGCCTGGCACCGGGGGAAATCAAATCGACCTCGATCTACGGAGGCGGAACCAATTCCCGTATCGTGGTCAGCAGCAGCTATTTTTCTTTTCAGACGGGCGACTCCGGAAGTCCGGCCTTTATTGATTGGGTCAACCCCTTCGGTGAGCCGGAATTGGGCCTGGTCGGGCTGAACTCGGCGGTGACCTCGACCTCGAATTACATCAGTATGGTGGCGACAACGGTCGGGATGTCCAATCTCAACGATTTGATGAACGACGAGGGTTACGCGCTGCGCGTAGGGGGGGAGCCGACGAGTCGCCGGATGCTGACGGACACGGATTTGCGTTTTGAAAATGCCGCCAACTGGAGTGGAGCCTTCCCGAATGACAACTATGTTTATTACAACATTCTGGAGGGCTCGCCATTTTTGCCAGTCACGGAAGATCAAAACGTGAGGGGCTTGTATTTGATGAGCAAACTCGAGGAGGGGATGGATCCGGAGAGTGCCAGTAACCCCTTCAGCAAATCCTTATGGCTCGGGGGGGACGGAGAATTGACGATCGGGCGGGGCGGTGTGACGAATGATAACGCGTGGAGCCTGCAGATTCAGTGCGCGGTCAAACTGGGCGACAGCCAACACTGGTCGCTGCGTGATTTGGATGTCGATCTCAGAGACCTCGACACCAACGGGAATTTGCTCGAAAT
>JBNNED010000146.1:0-3031 GCA_050285825.1 Verrucomicrobiales bacterium
CGCCGCCGGTGATGTGGGCGTAGGCCTTGGGCTTCACTCCGGCTTGTTTGAGGCCCTTAGTGACGTCATGATAAAGACGGGTCGGGGCGAGGAGTTCGCGCAGCTCGGCCTCGCTCACGATGTCGGGCTTGCCTGCGAGAATGCGGCGCACGAGGCTCCAGCCGTTGGCGTGGAAGCCGTCCGATTTCCAACCGACGAGGAGATCGCCTTTCCCGGCGGTTTCCGGCTGGATCATTTCTTCTTTTTCCACGGCCCCGATGCAGAAGCCGGAGAGCTCGACGACGTCGGGCGGGACGAGACCGGGCATTTCCGCCGTTTCTCCGCCCGCGAGGATGCAGCCGCAGTCTTCGAGGTAATCGCACATGCCGGAGATAAGGCGCTTGATGCGCTCCGGGTGAAGTTTCTCGATGCCGATGTAATCCAGGAAGAGCAAAGGATCGCCCCCGGTCGTGATGATATCGTTCACGCTCATGGCGACGAGGTCCTTGCCGGCCTCAGCCTCCATGCCGTGCTCCAGCAGGAGCTCCAGCTTCGTCCCCACCCCATCACATCCGGTGACGATGACCGGATGCCGGTAATCGCCCAGATCGAAGGCAGCGGCGAAAAGGCCGAAGGAGTTAAACAATTGGCGTTGTTTCTGCGTACGGAGGACATCCGCCTTGATATCACCAACGAGCGCCGCAGCGGCCCGGGTGTCAACACCTGCTTCCTGATAAGTGACTTGGCTCCCCATAGGAATGTGGCGCTGTTGTAACGTGCGGAGGTTCTTCGTCACGTCTTTTCCGAAAAAAATTTCCGCCACCGGGTCGATCGCCTGCAGTGGCGGGGATTCGGCTCCGGGCTGAGATCGCACCCGGGCGCTTTCCCACGGGCGAGCTTGCCACGGGAGAGGAAAGATGCTTTGTTCGCCTTGCAGATCAGCATTATGAAATACCTCAAACTCCTCATCCCCGCCGCCATCGGCCTCGCCCTCAGCGCCTGCAGTAGCAATTCGCTCACCGGAGGCAGCCCGGTCGAGCGCTACCAGTCCTACGACCGCCCGGCGAGCCTGCCGACGAATCCGAAGAACGTGCGCGTGAAGGTCTCCCTTAAAAACCAAATGGTCTACGTCATGGAAGGCAACAAGCCACTGCTCATCGCACCGGTCAGCGTTGGCAAATCCAGCAGCCCGACCCCAACCGGCACCTTCCGCATCTTTAACAAAGAAGCGAAGCGCCGCGCCAACACCCACGGCTGGGCCACCAACGGCAAGACCGCCCGCCAGGTCAAACTCGGCGGAGCCCCCTCCGGCTGGCGCTTCAAAGGCACGCCGATGCCCTACTGGTGTGAGTTCAAGAGCGCCTACGGCTTCCACACCGGCTGGCAAAAACCCTACCCCTGCACCCACGGCTGCCTGCGCCTGCACGAGAACGTCGCACCGAAATTCTTCCGCCTCGTCAGCATCGGCACCCCGGTCAGCATCAGCCACAGCCAACCGGAAGACGCCACCATCGGGAAAAACATCCCGCGCGCCCCGGACGCCGGTCCCCTCCCCGACTACCCTTCCTCGATGTATCTGGGCGACGGCTATTTCAATCGCCACAAGACCCCGACTTACAACTAAGTGAACTGAAGAAGCTCAAAAAAACAACCCGAGCGCCCCACCAGGCCTCGGGTTTTTTCGTGTTATACCAACAAGCACCATGACCGATGAAAAACGAAGTCTCGGTGAAAAACGACCCGCCCTTTTCTCAAAGCCGCAAGGCCATGTTTCCTATCTCTGCTTCACAATTGGCCAGAGCTTATTTTGATTTGGTATGAGGATGACGCCTCGCGTGAAGACGAGCGCGCCGGGCTCTGGACCAAGAAAAGTAGGGCCGGTGGGGCTCGAACCCACGACCAAGGGATTATGAGTCCCCTGCTCTAACCGACTGAGCTACAGCCCCTTGGGAATGGCGTGTCTTGTGATAAAAACGACCTTGGCCCCGGGTGCCCGCGCTGTGCGGGTCACGGGGACAGCCACCTCATAGCGGCGGGTACGGAGCCGGGCAAGTGAAATCGCAGCTTTCCCGCAGGCTCAGACACCGGCGAGGGCGTTCATGACGAAGGCGGAGGGACGGAAGTTTTCGATGACGACTTCCGTGCGCTCCCCCCATTTCATGCGAACTTCCTTGACGTTGAAGTTCGGCGTCTTGTGCGGGGCGAAGAGGATGTCATCGTGCGTCGAGTTCTCGTGAACTTTGAACATGTCGGGGACGATGTCGCCGCCGAGGTGGTCGTCCCGTCCGGTGGCGAGGTGACAGGTGCCGAGGACTTTTTCGTCCTGAATGTCTTGATAAGACACGGGAAGAACCTGGGTGCCAAAGCCGAGTTCGCCAAGGGTGCCGGTCATGGGATCGTCACGCAGACGGGCGTTGTGGGCGTCGATGGTGGCTTGATTTCCCTCGATGAGAGAAGAGCTTTTGACATCGCGGTCGACAACTTCGAGGACGCCGAGGGTGCCGTCGTCATACTTCATCGGGAACTGGCCGCGGGCGTCGCGGGGGACAAAATAGACTTCACCGGCGGGGAGGTTGGCGACGTCGGGAGTCGTTCCCTGGCAGAGGCCGTGCGATTTTTGCGCTTCCTGGGCTTCGAGACCGAGCCAGGCGGTGAGAATGCGGCCGTCTTCGAGCTCGAAATCGATTTCCACTTCGTCAGCCTTGGTCAGAGCGCGGCGGATTTTTTCGGCGTCGGCAGAAACCTCCTCGTAATCGACGGCGAGGCCGGAGTTGAGGATGATCTCGTTCATGCCGTGCATAGTCGCTCCGCGGAAGCCGAATTCCTTACACTTCGCGGTGAGCGGAGCGGTGGCGGAGAAGGTGGAAATGCAGAGAATGATGTCGTAGTTCGGATAAATATCAGCATCGAGCGAGAGCTGGCGACCCGCGGCATCCCAAACGCCGTCTTTGAGGTCGAGATTCGAGCCGTTGGTGACTTCGTAGGCAAACATCTCGCCACCGCTCATGCCGAGTTTTTCCATCGCGCCATCGCGCAGGGCTTCGAAGAAGTA
>JBNNED010000147.1:0-7754 GCA_050285825.1 Verrucomicrobiales bacterium
GGAAAACTGGTCTTCGGCAAAAATAACGTGTGCTTGTAACTGGGCTGATCGGAACTCATCGTCGTCGGAAAAGAAAGCGCACCCTAGCAAGATTCCCCCCAAGGTCAACCACCACCTTCCACGCGGAATCCACGGATAAAATTAGCCTTGCCCTTCCGCACGACCAATTCAAATTCAGTTCAGCCTCCTCACGCAACGCCAAGCTCCTGCTTGGCTTGAGTTCTCATAACCCTCCCCACTTCGCTTCTCACAACCCCCAAACCCCAAATCCACCATGTCTCCCGTCACCGACACCCCCTGGGAAACCCTCGACACCCTTCTCGCCGAAGAAAACTGGCCCGCCATCAGCGAGTTCCTCCTCGAGCTCAACGCCGACGAACACCGCCGCGCCTTCTCCCGCCTCAGCGCCGACGAGCAGGAAAACATCATTCAACACCTTCCCGCCGAACAAGCCGCCGAGCTCCTCACCCACCTCCCCGAAGAACAGGCCGCCGACATTCTCGAAGAGCTCGCACCCGCTGACGCCGCCGACATTATCGAGGAAATCCCCGCCGACCTCTCCGCCGACTTCCTCCAGGAAATGTCGAGCGAGGACTCCGAGGAGATTCTTAAAGAACTCGACAACAACGAAGACGCCGCCGAGCTCCGCGAGCTCGCCAGTTACGATTACTACAGCGCGGGCGGCCTCATGCGCTCCCAGTTCACCCACTTCCGCGAAGAGGACACCATCGGCCACGTCCTCAGCGATCTCGGGGAAAACGCCGAAAAATACTCCGACCGCGACGTCCAATACCTCTACGTCCTCTCCGCCGCCGGCCAACTCCGGGGCGTCGTCCCCCTCCGCCAACTCGTCCTCTCCCGCCGCTCGCAAACCCTCGCCAGTGTCATGATCCCGGAGCCCGCCACCGTTTCAGTCGATGCCGACCTGCGCGCTCTCGAAGCTGCTTTCGACGAATACAAATTCCTCGCCCTCCCAGTCATCGACACCGATGGCAAACTGCGCGGCATCGTCACCCGCGCCCTCGTCATGGAAGCTGCCGCCGACCTCCAAACCGACGACTACCTCAGCGCTTCCGGTATCGTTGGCGGGGAAGAACTCCGCTCCATGCCCCTCTTCCTCCGCTCGCGCCGCCGCCTCTCCTGGCTCCTCCCGAACATCCTCCTCAACATGGCCGCCGCCAGCATCATCGCCGCCCACGAGGACACCCTTTCCTCCGTCATCGCCCTCGCCGTCTTCCTCCCCATGGTTTCAGATATGTCCGGCTGCTCAGGCAACCAGGCCGTCGCCGTCTCCATGCGCGAGCTCACCATGGGCCTCATCCGCCCCGCCGAATTCATGCGCGTGCTGTGGAAGGAAGGCAGCCTCGGGCTCATCAACGGCCTCGTCCTCGGCACCGTCCTCGGCACCATCGCCGCCATTTGGAAGGGCAACCTCTTCCTCGGCCTCGTCATCGGCTCCGCCCTCGCCCTCAACACCATCCTCTCCGTTCTCCTCGGCGGCCTCGTCCCCCTCCTCATGAAAAAACTCAAAATCGACCCCGCCCTGGCGTCCGGCCCCATCCTCACCACCTGCACCGACATGTGCGGCTTCTTCCTCGTCCTCACCCTCGCCTCCCAAGTCCTCGAAAAGCTCTAAAGTAGCGAGCGCCCGTTCCTAACAGGGAGCACCGGCATCCTGCCGGTTCGCTTGGGCGTCCCGCCGAAGCGCCTTCGCTACGCCAAGTGGCATGGACGTCTCGTCCCTGACCTTCGCCCCGCCTCTGGCTCTAGTAAAGTCGCCTGATCTAATACCAAATCAAAATAACCTCTGGCCGATTGTGAACCATAGATAGGAATCATGGCCTTGCGGCTTTGTGAAAAGGGCGGGTCGTTTTTCACCGAGACTGCGTTTCTCATCGGTCATGGTGCATGCACCACTCCCTCTTCACGCCTTGCCTCAATAAAAAACACCTCCGCCAATCGACCAGATCTTATTTGGATTTGGTATAAGAACTTCCCTAGCCTGCTCTCAGAAATTCAGCGGCTCTGGATCAACGCCCGCTGAGCCTGCGCTTGTTCCTCAGCGATCTGCTGAATCATCTCAGCCTGTTTGTTGTAGCCCTCCGTGGCCTCATCATCCGCAAAGACTATCTCACTCGTCTCCGCATTGAACTCCCACTTCCCGAAACTCTCCCGCAAAACCTGCTGTTGCAGGAGCAAGGCCTCGCAAAATTGATCGTCGGTCTCGCGTATTGTCAACAAATACGGCTTCTGACGTTTCATCGATCCTTCCGCCCCCGCCAGAAAATCTGCCTGCGATTTTTTACTCAAGGATGAGGCCGCCACATTTTTGCGCAGGTCGCTCAACCATTCCGACTCGATCTTTTTTCGGAGTTCCTCATTCAACTTCCGATAAGTCCGCACTTTATCACCCAAGCCATTCAAATCTTCGACCTTTTTCACGCCTGAGTAATCCATGGCTTCTTCCAGCGTTTTCTGCGCCTCGGCGATCCCCTGGACATCCGCCTGTATCATTTTCATGAAATTACCACTCAACCTGGCGGCCTCCGCCTCGTCGCCCGTTGCCGTGCTCTCCATTTTCTCAGCGGCTCGCACGAGGGCATCAACCCCCTCCGGATTCATATTCACATACCCTTTCTCCTCGAATTCCCGCGCCTGCTGATCCTTCATCTCCTCCATCGCTTCCGAAAATTCATCGAGAGCATCTGCTTCTTTTTGTCGCTGCTCGCTCGATTTCATTTGCTTGCAGGACACTAACGAAAAGCTCACGAGCAGAGCGGCGCAGATAGGAAGCTTCCAGAGTTTCATGCCCCTCCCACTCAAGCCGAATGCAAGCAGGCAGGACAAGAAAAATCGCAAAACATCTCACCCCCTCGCGAGCCCCCAGCGTGTGGAGGCCTCATTGCCGAAGACGAGATCTTTCCAGCGGATTTTTTCTTCCGAGAAGAGAAAGCGCGCGTCGAACTTCTCCCCCACCAGCATGCGAGGCAGCCAGTGGCGGTCGTCTTCCCACATGCGCGCAAAGGGAATTTCGGCAATCTCACACCAAAAGGGAATGGCCTCCTCGGTCGCCGTCGGTTCACCCTCAAAGCCGTCCGCGAGATAGACGTGGCAATGAATATCCGGCAGGTCGAGCATGGCAAACCACAACTCCCCCATCTTCTCCAAGCCCGTCGGCGTGATGTGCAGCTCCTCCTGCGTCTCGCGAATGGCGCACTCCAGCGGCGTCTCGCCCGGGTCGATCTTGCCGCCCGGACCGTTGATTTTCCCCTTTCCGATCCCGCGTAGTTTCTCGATGAGCAGCACGCGCGAGCCCTCCCGCACAAAGACGAGCGTCGCTTCGATTTCCGGCTGCCAAGCCGCCCAATCCGGCACTTCCGCGTCACTCATCATCGGCATACTGGGCCACGGGATCACAAGTGCAAACCAAATTCCGGTCGCCATGGACATTATCAACCCGCCCGACATACGACCAGAACTTGTGCCGGCGCAGGCTCGCCACGGGATAGGCCGCCTCCTCACGCGAGTAGGCGTGCGCCCAATCGCCCGTGAGCAGCGACTCCGCCGTGTGCGGGGCGTTTTTCAGCGGATGATCCTCCCGCGACCACTTCCCGCCGATGATGTGATCGATCTCCCGCCGGATGCCCGCCATGGCCTCGACAAAGCGATCCAGCTCCGCCTTCGGCTCGGACTCCGTGGGCTCGATCATGAGCGTTCCCGGCACCGGCCAGCTCATCGTGGGCGAGTGAAATCCGTAGTCGATGAGGCGCTTCGCCACGTCCTCCACCGTCACTCCACTCTCCGCACCGAGCGGCCTGAGATCAATGATGCACTCGTGCGCTACCCGACCGTTGCGACCGGTGAAAAGAACGGGGAAATCGCTCCCCAGTCGCTGCGCGAGGTAATTGACCGACAAAAGCGAGACCAAAGTCGCCTCCCGCAAGCCCGCCGCGCCCATCATGGCGATATACATCCAGGAAATGACGTTCACCGAGGCACTGCCGTAGGGAGCCGCCGAGATCACGGGTCGCCCCGCCTCCGGTTTCAGGCCATCGCCCGGCAAAAAGGGCACCAAATGCGCGGCCACCCCGACCGGCCCCACGCCCGGACCGCCGCCCCCGTGCGGGATGCAGAAGGTTTTGTGCAAATTGAGGTGGCAGACGTCCGCCCCGATCCGCCCCGGACTGGTCAGACCGACCTGCGCGTTCATGTTCGCGCCGTCCATGTAAACTTGCCCGCCCGCCTCGTGAATGAGCTCGCAAATTTCGATAATTCCTTCCTCGAAAACCCCGTGCGTCGAGGGATAAGTCACCATGAGCGCCGCGAGTTGCGCCCGGTGTTTTTCCACCTTCGCCCGCAGGTCTTCGACGTCGATGTTTCCCTCCGCGTCACACTTCACGACGACCACTTTCATCCCCGCCATGACCGCCGAGGCCGGGTTCGTGCCGTGCGCCGACATCGGGATCAGGCAAACATCCCGCTGCTCTTCGCCGCGCGAGGCATGGTAATTCCGGATCGCCAACAAGCCCGCATACTCGCCTTGCGAGCCCGCGTTCGGTTGCAGGGAAACGGCGGCAAAGCCCGTGATCTCCGCGAGCCAGTCGGCCAGCTCGTCCAGCATCGCGCGCGTGCCGACGCTGCATTTTTCCGGCACGAAAGGATGCAGGTTCGCCAACTCCGGCCAACTCACCGGCATCATTTCCGCCGCCGCGTTCAGCTTCATCGTGCAGGAACCAAGCGGAATCATGGCCTCGTTCAAGGCGAGATCCCGCCCTTCGAGTCGGCGCAGGTAACGCATCATCTCGGTTTCGCTGTGATGCAGGTTGAAAATCTTCTGCGTGAGAATCTCTGATTCGCGGCGCAAGCCTTCCACCCCCAAAGCCGCCTCCGTCGCCCCGAGTTCCACTCCGAAAACGCCCGCCAATTTGGCCAACTCCTCCTCCGTGACGGTTTCGTCCAGACTCAGCGCCACCCGCGACTGATCAACACTCCGCAAGTGAAAGCCCGCCGCCTCCGCTTTTTCAATGAGTTCGGCAGCCGGACCCGCCGTCTCGATTTCCAAGGTGTCGAAAAAGTGCTCCGTGCGCAGTTTCCAGCCGCCCGCGCGCAAAGCCTGAGCCAGTCGGCGCGTCTTGTCATGAACCTCTTGGGCGATGGCGCGCAGCCCCTCCGGCCCGTGCCACACGGCATACATCGAGGCCATGACGGCCAACAAAACCTGCGCCGTGCAGATGTTCGAGGTCGCCTTGTCGCGACGAATGTGCTGCTCACGCGTTTGCAAAGCGAGGCGGTAAGCGGGCTTGCCGTGGGAATCGACCGATAGGCCGATGATGCGCCCGGGCAGCTTGCGGGTCAGCTTGTCCCGACAGGCGATGAAGGCCGCGTGCGGACCGCCGAAACCGAGCGGCACGCCGAAACGTTGCGAAGAACCGACACAAACATCGGCTGCCATCGCCCCCGGTTCTTTCAAAAGACAGAGCGCCAGCAGATCCGTGGCTACGACCAGCAAGCCACCCGCCGCGTGAACCTCTTCCGCGAAAGCCGTGAAATCACGCACTTCGCCAAGCGAGGCCGGATATTGCAGCAAAGCCCCGAAAAAGCCCTCACCCGCCGCGAATTCCTCGCAGCTCCCCCGCACCAGCTCGATCCCGAGCGGTTCAGCCCGCGTTTGCAGGACGGCCAAAGTCTGCGGATGGACGCTCTCATCGACCCAGAAGACCCGCCCTTTCGGCTTCGCCGTGAGACAGAGACTCATCGCCTCCGCCGCCGCCGTTCCCTCGTCAAGCAGCGAGGAATTGGCCAGATCCATCCCCGTGAGATCCGAGACCATCGTCTGGAAATTCATCAAGGCCTCCAGGCGACCTTGCGAAATCTCCGCCTGGTAGGGCGTGTAAGCGGTGTACCAGCCGGGATTTTCCAAAATATTGCGCTGGATGACCGGCGGAACCTTCGTGCCGTAGTACCCTTGGCCGATCAAGCTCTTGAGCAAGACATTGGCTCCCAGGAGCTCCTTGAGATCGGCGAGAGCTTCACTTTCCGAGCGCGCGGGCGGCAGCTTGAGCTCCCGCTCCAGTCCGATCCGCCGGGGCACGGCCTCTTCCCGCAATTCCTCCAAGCTTCCGCAACCCAGCTCGGCCAACATCGCTTCCCGTTCCTCCGCCCGAGGCCCGATATGCCGCTCAACAAACGCTCGACTCATCACCCGATCTTCCAAAAATCATCCCACCAAGCCGCCATACGCCGCCGCGTCCATGAGCCCGTCCAGAGACGCCGGATCACTGACCTTGATCTTGAAAATCCAGCCCGTCCCGTACGGTTCTCCATTGATCTTGGCCGGATCGTGAATGAGATCCTCGTTGATCGCCACGACCTCGCCCGCGACCGGCGCGTAGATGTCACTCGCGGCCTTCACGCTTTCCACCACCGCCGCCGGATCTCCCGCATCGAGTTCTTTGCCCAAATCCGGCAGCTCGACGAAAACAACGTCGCTCAACTCGGCCTGTGCGTGGTCGGTAATCCCTACCGTGGCAATCTCGCCCTCCAGGCGCAGCCACTCGTGGTCCTCGGTGTATTTCAAATCATCTGGTGCGATCATATCTTGCGTTCTTTTTTTGAGTTAATCAGCTTGGTAAAATGGTTTTTTGACGACTTTCACCGGCACGCGACGCCCCCGCACGTCGAGTTCCAGGGCCGTGCCGATTTTGACTTCGTTTTTCGGCAAATAAGCCAGACCCACGCCCAGCCCGAGCGAAGGGGCGAGCCCTCCGGAACTCAGCTCGCCGATGGCCTCCCCACCCGGCAGACAAACCGGATAACCCGGTCGGGGCGGCGCGCCCTTGGTCAGACTTTGCAGGGCGAATAGCCGTTCGGTCAGTCCTTCTTCTTTTTGCCGGCGCAAGACCTCCGCCCCCGTAAAATCCCCCTTCTCCAAGGCCACAAAAAAGCCCAATCCCGCCTCCAGCGGCGTGCGCGAGTCGCTGAGGTCCTGTCCGTTCAGCGGATAACACATCTCCAGTCGCAAGGTATCCCGCGCGCCCAAACCACAAGGCTTCACCCCGGCATCGACAAAGTTCCGGAACCACTTCGCACCCGCCTTCGCCGGACAAAAAAGCTCGAAACCATCCTCCCCGGTGTAACCCGTGCGACACACCACCACGCGCTCGCCCTCGTGCTGGAGGTCGTCGATGCCATTGCGCGGGGGCAAGGTCCGCCCACCGGTCACCTTACCATAAATTTCCGCCGCGTCCGGCCCCTGCACGGCCATTCCGGCCCACTCACCGCTCTCCTCCCGCAGCTCCACCTTTTTCGGCAAGCGCGCCTGCAGCCAGTCCCGATCTTCCGCAATGCGCGAGGCATTGACGACCAAAAGATAGCTCCCCTCGGCGAGTCGGTAGAGAATCAAATCATCGATCACCCCGCCCTCTTCATTCAGCAAAAAAGTATACTGCGCCTGCCCGTCCGCGAGTTGCCCCACCTCATTCGTCAGCATCTTCTCCAAAAAGCCCTCCGCCCCGCTGCCTTCGACGAAAATCTGTCCCATGTGCGAAATATCAAAGACGCCCGCCGACTCCCGCACCGCCTGATGCTCCACCATGATCGACTCATACATCACCGGCATTTCCCAGCCCGCAAAGGGAACCATCCGCCCCCCCAGCTCCCGGTGCAACTCATCCAAAGACGACAATTTCAAAACGCTCTCCACGCGCGGACTCTGACGACCCCCGGCCCGTCTGTCAATTCACCCTTTTTTCTCA
>JBNNED010000148.1:0-2530 GCA_050285825.1 Verrucomicrobiales bacterium
GTCAACTACATCACCCTCGGCATGGACCAGGGAAAGGCCTTCTTCGCCACCAGCGCCTCCTACACCGATAGTAACGAGACCCCAACGACTCCCACCTTCACCGATAAAACCGATACGGCCGCGAATTTCGACCCCCTCACCTCGCACACCTTGCTCGTGCAGCTCGTCAATAACTTCCCCGATAACGACTTCCTCCGCCTTTGGGTCGACCCCGATTTCGATGCGGGCCAAGGAGGCCTCGGAGCCCCGGACGCCGTTCTCAATAGCGGCAACATGATCTACAATTCCGGATCCGACCTCTTCGATCCCGGCAGCACGCGTTTTAACACGCGCTTTCAGATCATCACCGCCAATGCCGCGAGCCAGAGCGGGTCCTTCGGTGCCTACCACCTCGGCACCAGTTTCGCAGACGTCGCCAACCCCGTTCCAGAGCCAGGCACCCTTCTCACCTTCCTCGCAGGAAGCGCTTTCCTCATGCGTCGCCGCCGCTGACGCTCAAGCTTCGAGCAAGAGCGGGCACACCCGTTCGTCTTGAAAATCCGGCTGGCCTCCGATGCGGCGAACCAGGCGTTCGTTGACGTGCGAAAAACGTCCGCAGGGCCGGTAGCGGATCTCATCTTCGCAAAAATGGGCCGCGACCGCCCGTCGGGTCAAGTTACTGACATTCGGCGGGTTGCCGTGTACCATGTGCCAGTCGAAAATGACGAGATCGCCCGCCCGCAAGCTCATCGCCCGCCGCCGCCCACACTCCGGCTCCCACTCGGGCGGAATGAGGAGCTCGCCCTCGTTCTGACTCCCCGCCACCATCGTGATCGGCCCCATCTCCTCGCTGAAATCAACGAGGGGAATCCACGCCGTCGCCATCATTCCCGTCTCGCAGGTCATCCAGCGGCTCCGCTCGGTGTGCCACTGCGCGCTTTTCTCCCGGCGGGCCGGCTCTTCGTAAAGCAACTGGTCATGCCAAAATCGCACGCCCGCCATGCCCGTTTCCCCAGCGACGAGGCGGGCCAAGCGTCCGTCCCGCAACAAACGCCCGAGACTCTTGATAAAAAACGAGGCGTAGGGATGTTTGCGCGAGCGCGCGCGACTCACGCGCCGGGGTTTCGGCCAGGCAAAGGCCGGTTCCGTCTCCCACTCGCCTTGATAAAAACGCTCCTGACCCGCCCGGACCTCCGCGATTTCCTCCCGCGAAAAAAAGCCGCGCACGACGGTAAAACCCTCTCCGCAGAGAACGCTCCTCCGGTCAGCCAGCACATCCATGAGACGCTCCCTAAACGCTTTTCCCCTCCTTGACAAGCCCCAGCCCGCTCTCCCCCGCCTCCCAAGCGGCCAGCGCGAGCCGCAAACCCCGGGCTTTGGCCTCGGTTTCCGCAAACTCCTCCACCGGCACGGAATCCGCCACAATCCCGGCCCCGACCCCGTAACTCAGCACCCCTCCTTCCCTTACCAGCGAACGAATCCCGATATTGAACTGCGCGCCCCCTCCGGCCCGCACGAATCCCACCGTTCCCGTGTAAAAGCCCCGCGCCTCCGGCTCCAGCTCGGCGATGATTTCGCAAGCCCTCTTCTTCGGCGCTCCCGTGATCGATCCTCCCGGGAAACACGCCTCCAGCAAGTCGCCCACCCCCTCGCCCGCCCGCAACCGACCCTCCACCGTCGAGACCAGGTGATAAACCTGCGCCAGCTTTTCCAACTGCAACAAATCCCGCACCCGCACCGAGCCAAATTCGCACACCCGCCCCAGGTCATTGCGCTCCAGATCCGTGATCATCACCAGCTCCGCCGCTTCTTTCACCGAGGACTGCAAGTCCGCCGCCGAGGCCCGATCGCGCGCCTCATCCGCGTAGCGCGGACGCGTCCCCTTGATCGGTCGCGTCTCCACCACACCGCCCTCAACCCGCAAGAAAAGCTCCGGCGAAGAAGACAAAATCTCCCGCCCTTCCATCGCCACATAAGCCGCCCACGGAGCCGGCGAACGCTCTCGCAGTCGCTCATACAAGGGAAACAAATCGCCCTCGCCCCGACACGCCGCCGACAAACGCCGAGCCACATTCACCTGATAAATATCACCCGCCGCAATGTAATCCTGCGCCCGCTCCACAGCCTTGATAAAGTCCCCCTCCGGCAAGGAATCGTGCCATTCTCCGAGCACCGGCCGAGGCCCCGTGCGCTCTTCCCAGCGCAAGCCCGCCGCCAAGTCCCCGCGACCCCACCAGGCGTCCGCAACGTGATCAAACACCAGAAAATCCTCGTAAACGCCGAAACAAAAGGCCCCTTCGTAGTCGATCCACCCCGCTACCAAGCCCTCCCCCGCCCCCGCCTGCCACGCCGCCAGCTCGCGCCTCAAGGTCCCGTCCGTCAGCTCCCCCCGCCACAATTCCTGCGGCCGCGCCGCAATCACCGAGACCGGTGGCTCGTGGTTTTGCGGAAAATTCCCCGCGCTATCGAAAAAAACCAGCCCCGGCTCGCCCCGCAAGGCCCGCGCCACCTCCACAGGCTGCCGACCGATCTCCAGTCGACGCGTTCCCCG
>JBNNED010000149.1:0-3238 GCA_050285825.1 Verrucomicrobiales bacterium
GCTGAGTCATTTTTCCAAAATCCTCGAAGGACGCGAGTCCTTCGTTCTCAAGCCCTCGCGGGGGAGTGGCGGACGCGGCGTGCTCGTCATCAAGGGGCGGCGCGGCGATAAATTCGTCAAAGCCAGCGGCGTGGTGATGAGCGAAGCCGAGATCCAGCGACACGCCTCGGAAATTCTCGGCGGCATGTTCAGCCTGGGCGGAAATCGGGACGTCGTCATGGTCGAAGCCTGCATCGTCTGTCACGAAGAACTGGCGAAAATCAGCTACCAAGGCGCGCCCGACGTGCGCGTCATCATGCTCCACGGCTACCCGGTCATGGCCATGCTGCGGGTGGCCACGCGGCAATCCGACGGCAAGGCGAACCTGCACCGGGGCGCGATCGGTATCGGAGTGGATCTGTATTCGGGCCGCACGATTCACGCCATCCACCACGGTGTCCCCATCACGCGGCATCCCGATATGGACATGCCTTTGCTCGACCAAGCGGTGCCGGAGTGGGAAAAAGTCATGGAAATCGCCACCCGTGGCTACGAAATGACCGGTCTGGGCTACCTGGGCGCGGATTTGATCGTCGATGAAAAACGCGGCCCGGTCGTCATCGAGCTGAACGCCCGTCCGGGCCTGGCGATCCAACTGGCGAATGCCAGGGGCTTGCGACCCCGATTCGAGGCGGTGAAAGCGCGGAAGTTGGCCTGCCCGAACGAGAGCTGGGAAGAGCGACTCGCCTTTTCGCTCGAAAACTTCGGTGCGATGAGAGCGGCCGGGGAAGCGTCCTGAGGGAGTTCGGGGCGGATCGCGGCGCTCGTTTTTGAGAGAATGGTCTTCTTGGCACGTCGAGCGCCTCAATGGGTAATAACTTATCCTTTGAATTTATTACTGGGGGTGAGGGCAGAGCAGCAAACCCATCAGAAGACCATGAAATTGAATACGTATCTCGCAGGAATGACCTCCGCCGCCCTCTTGGGGAGCGGGCAGGCCGATCCGCTGAAAATCGGCTACAGTGACTGGCCGGGTTGGGTGGCTTGGGAAATCGGGATCAAGAAAGACTGGTTTAAAGAAGCGGGAGTCGAGGTGGAGTTCGTCTGGATGGATTACGCCGCCTCGATGGAAGCTTACGGGGCGGGCAAGCTCGATGCCGTCATGATGACAAATGGCGATGCCTTGGTCACGGGCGCGACGGCATGTGGTCACAGGTGGTTGGTCGCGGCAAGCGGCTTCGCCTGACGACTCTGGAGGCGGGGACGAACGTGGGCATGTTGCTCTACAATGCCTTGGAGCGTGACGAGCGGTATAACATGCCGGACACCTTGAAGGGGCAGCAGGTCTTTTTTCTGACTCAGGGACGTTGTTTGCATTCCGATATGGGGCGGATTTTAGCTTCGGTGCTGCGCGACACCGCCGGGTGGCACGACACGGTTTGTGGTTGTAGCGATGCGGAGGACGTGAAAGCGAAATTTGGCGAACGGAGCTATCAGGAGGCGAGAAACGAGTGGTATCGGAGCGGCCAGGAGTGCTTTCTCATCGAGCTGGCCAAGTGGGGACTCGACGAGCGGGCTCTCGTGCCGAATGTCAACTGGTTCAGCAAGGTGCGCAGCGATGAAGAGGGCGGCCTGCACTTCGTCCCGGAAGCCTCGCCCGCGGGCTCCGTGGTGGAAATCCGTTTCGAGATGGACGTCCTCGTCGTGCTCAACACCTGCCAGCATCCCCTGGATTCTTCTCCGACCTACCGGCATGGAGGCGTGAAGCTGGAGGTGCTGGAGGGGGAGGAGATGGCCGCTGATGACGAATGCCGCCTGTCTCACCCCGAGAACGGCCGCGCCTTTGAGAACACCGCGAATTATCACCGGCTGAGATTTTAAAACAACGACCCAGCGAGATTTGAGATGAAAGAAAGCATGCGAGAAGGAGCAGAGGCCTCCTACCGCTCCGTGATCGGGGCGGGGGATTATTGGTGGAAGTTGATTCGGGAAGGCGAGGTCTTCCGGATTCACGACCTCGAAGGGAATCAGGCGGCGGACACGCTGTTTTACCGAGCCGATGATCTGGCAGAACGTTACAGCGCGAGCGGGACGATCAAAAAACAGGGCGGACTCTACCTCACGGCGGGTTCGCAACTGATGTCGAGTCGCGGAAACGTCCTCCTGGAAATTCTGGCAGACACCTGCGGGCGTCACGACACCCTCGGCGGGGCCTGCTCGCGGGAGAGCAACACGATGCGCTATGCCCACGACAAAGAGCCCATGCACGCCTGCCGCGATAGCTTCATTCGCGGGATTCAGGAGATGGGCGGGACGAAGGCCGACATCACTTGCAACATCAATTTCTTCATGAACGTGCCGGTGACGCCGGAGGGCGGTTTGCGCTTTGAGGACGGCATTTCCGCGCCGGGTCGCTACGTCGAAATGCGGGCTGAAATGGACGTGCTGGCCCTGATTTCCAATTGTCCGCAGCTCAACAACCCCTGCAACGGCTGGAATCCCACGCCGGTCGAGGTGCTGCTGTGGGAAGACTAAACCTGAACGAAACGACGAGACGATGTTTGAGAAAGTATTGATTGCCAATCGCGGAGAAATCGCCGTGCGGGTCGGGCGGACCTTGCGTGAACTCGGGGTGCGGGTGGTGTCGGTTTATTCGGATGCCGACCGCGACGCCCCTCACGTTTTGGCCGCCGACGAGGCCTACCGGCTCGGTCCCGGACCGGTGGACGAGAGCTACCTACGGGTGGATCGCCTGCTCGAAGTGATTGCCGAAAGTGGCGCGCAGGCGGTGCATCCCGGCTATGGTTTGTTGAGCGAAAATGCCGAGTTTGCGGAAAAGTGCGAAGCGGCCGGCTGTCGTTGGCTCGGGCCGCGACCGGACGCCATGCGGGCCTTTGGCTTGAAGCACACCGCCCGTGAGTTGGCGGTGACGGCCGGAGTTCCTCTCTGCCCCGGGACGGACTTGGTGCAGTCTCTGGATGAGGCCTTGGAGGCGGCCACGGAGATCGGCTTTCCCCTGATGCTCAAAAGCACGGCCGGGGGCGGGGGGATCGGCATGGAGGTTTGCCGGAGCGAGCAGGAGCTGCGCGAGGCCTTTGCCAAGGTCGTGCGCCTGGCCAACGCGAACTTTGGCGATGCCGGAGTGTTTTTGGAACGCTTCGTCGAGCGCGCTCGGCACATCGAGGTGCAGATTTTCGGCGATGGCGAGGGCAAAGTGCTCGCTCTCGGTGAGCGGGATTGTTCGGCGCAGCGTCGGAAT
>JBNNED010000150.1:0-2681 GCA_050285825.1 Verrucomicrobiales bacterium
AATAAGGACGACGCCTCCCTCGCCGAGCAGTAAAATCTGATCGAGGGCGTGGAGCACATTCTCCGCCCTCGAAGTATCCTCGCTTTCCCCTCCCCAATCCCCCACGAAGAGCCCTGCCCCCGCAGGGCTCTTTTCTTTCCCCCAGTAAGGGCTGGGACAGCGAGCTTCAGCTCACCACAACATCAAAAGCCCCCTCTTAATCCTTCCTAAAGGTTCCCCATGCCATTCTCCCGGCATGAAATCGCTCCTCGCCACCCTCCCTCTCCTCCTCGCCTCCTGCGCGCCCCTTCCCCTCAAACAAACCTCCACCTCTTCCCAACTCGCAATCTCCTGGTGGGAAACCCAGAACCAACCCTCCCCTAACCTCACCGGCTGGTGGAGCTCCTTCGGCGACCCTGAGCTCTCGCGCCTCGTCCGCCTCGCCTTGGAACAACACCCCGACCTCTCCTCCGCTGCCGCCGCAGTTCGCGAGGCCCAGGCCTCCCGCAACGAAACCCGCTCCGACCTCTTTCCCGCTCTCGACTACTCCGCCTCCCGCAGCACCGACCGCTCGGTCGCGTTCAACGGCAAGGACACCACCTCCCACTCCTTTTCCTCCGGACTTAACGCCAGTTGGGAAGCCGATCTATTCGGAAAAAATCATCAACTCGTCCTCGCCGGAAATGCCGCCATCATGGCGGCCCAAGCCGACCTCAACTCCGCCCGCGCCTCCCTCGCCGCAGAAACGGCCCTCGCCTATCTCCAACTCCGCTCCGCAGAGACCGACCTCGCTCTCGTCCAAGATTCCATCAAGTCGCAGGAGGAGACCACCCAGCTCGCCCAATGGCGCGAACAAGCCGGAGAAGCCGACTCTCTTGAAGCCGAGCAAGCCCTCTCTTCCCTCGAAAGCTCGCGCGCCTCCATCAGCTCCCTGCAACAAACCATCGAGGAGCTGCGCAACCAGCTCAATCTCCTCACCGGGCAATCACCCCGCACCCTCAACGTGTCCGCGGAAAAACCCCTGCCTATTCCCTCTCGCAATCTTGCAGCTCAATTTCCCGCTGACACCGTTCGCCAGCGCCCCGACGTGCGCGCCGACGGCTATCGCTGGGTGCAGGCCATCGCGCAAACCCAGTCCGTCACCGCCGAGCAATACCCCTCCCTCACCCTCTCCGGCAGCCTCGGACTCAACTCGCAGGGACTCAGTAAAATCTTCGATCCCCAGTCCCTCGTCGGAGACCTCGTTGCCGGCGTCACCGGCCCTATCTTTGATGCCGGACGCATTCGCTCTCGCATCGCCGTCCAAAACGCCGCCGAGGAACAGGCCTACCACGATTACCGCTCCACCCTCCTCACCGCACTCTCGGAAGTGGAGGACGCCCTCATCGCCATCCGCCGCACCCAAGGAAGAATCACCACCCTGGAGACCGCCGTCGGCCACGCCCAATCCGCTGCCCAGCTCGCCGCCAGCAGCTATGAAGCCGGCGTCATCGACATCACCCAGGTTCTCGAAACCCAGCGCAGCGAAATCACCCTCGAGCGCGACCTCGCCAGCACCCGCCTCGACTACGCCTCTGCCCACGTCGAACTCTACCGCGCCCTCGGCGGCGGCTACTAAGCCAAGCGATAGGGATTCCTCTCCGAGGCGTCCGCCCCCATCCCTAGCCACTCTATATCCTAGTAAGCTCCACACCCTAGCGGTGCAAACCAAAATCCTCTCAGCCCCCGATGACCACCTTCATCACTCCCTTCCAACTCCACTACCTCACCACCATGAATGACGATACCGACAACGACCTCACGGACATCATCCAATCCGCCCACCACTCTCGAACCAAAGGCCGCCTCCTCACAGCCCTTATCATCCTCGCCCTCGGCGCGGGAGGCTACTTCTGGTTTCAATCCCACCAAACCAAACAAACCGCCGGACCCAACTTCATCACCACCCCGGTCAAGCAAGGCGATGTCTCCCTCACCATCATCACCACCGGCACCCTCGAGCCCACTAACCAAGTCACCATCGGCACCGAGGTCTCCGGAACCGTCGAGGAGGTCTACGTCGACATCAATGACCACGTCACCCAAGGCCAGGCCCTCGCCAAGCTCGACACCACCAAACTCTCCCAAACGGCAGCCAAATCCCGCGCCGCTGTCCGCTCCGCCATGGCCAGCGTCACTCAAGCCAAAGCCTCCCTGAAGGAGAACCAAGCCGACCTCACCCGCCTCCAGAAACTCCACGAAATTAGCGGCGGTCGCACCCCTTCCCAAGCCGATCTTGATGCCGCCATCGCCACCGTGGATCGAGCGCAGGCGGACCTCGAAACCGCTTACGCTGCCGTCGCCGAAGCCGAGGCCCAGCTCAAGTCCGATGAAAGCGACCTCAGCAAAGCCGTCATGCACTCCCCCGTCGATGGCGTCGTCCTCTCCCGTGACGTGGAACCTGGTCAAACCGTCGCCGCCCAGTTCACCGCCCCCGAGCTCTTCATTATCGCAGAAGACCTCTCCACCATGCTCCTCACCGTCGACATCGCCGAAGCCGATATCGGCCGCGTCGAGCCCGGCCAAAACGCCACCTTCACCGTCGACGCCTGGCCCAAACGCAAGTTCAACGCCGTGGTCGAGACCGTTTCCTACGGCTCCGAGACCACCGACAACGTGGTCACCTACGCCACCGAGCTCGATGTCTCTAACAAGGACCTCAG
>JBNNED010000151.1:0-5354 GCA_050285825.1 Verrucomicrobiales bacterium
GGTAGCTTTTGTTGGCGTCGAAGGCCTCGTCTTCGCCAGCGGCGGTGCTGGTGGTGGTGGCGGTGTTGCTGCAGGAGACGAGGGGAAGGAGGGCGAGGAGTCCGAGGGCGAGGATGCTTTGTTTCATGAGTTCGGAATTACGGTGAACGGGACTGATCTTTGGAAAAAGCAGGGGCTTTGTCGAGAAAAGGCGTCGCGGAGGCCTATTTTTTGAGGAGTTCCTGGAGGAAGAGGAAGATTTTTTCGCTTTTCCCGAGGCGGTAGCGGGTGTCGAAGACGCGGAAGCGCCCGGCTTGCATCTTGCAGAGGAGGTCGTGATAGACGCGGTGCATGATGCGGGGGGCGAGGAGAGCGGGTCGGTCGGCAGCGGGGAGGAGGTCGGCGGCTTCGGCAAAAAGCCGGTGGGCGCGCTCGGCCTGGAAGTCCATGAGAGCGAGAAATCGTCCGTCGTAAACGCGCCCGATGAGGTCGCGCTCGGTGTATTGAAAGCGGTGGAGATCGGCGAGGGGAAGGTAGATGCGGAGGCCGTTTTCAAGGTCTTCGCCGACGTCGCGCATGATGTTGGTGAGCTGGAGGGCGTGGCCGAGGGTGAGGGCGTAGTCGTGCGCCCGCTCGGGGTCGGCTCCGAAGATGGGAAGGCAGACGAGACCGACGGAAGAGGCGACGCGGTGGGTGTATTCCTGCAAGTCTTCCCAAGTGCCGAAGCGCTGCGGGCGGAGGTCCATTTCACAGCCTTCGATGATGGCGATGAAGTGTTCTTTGGGAATTTGGTACTGCGCCTGGACGCGGAGGAGGTCTTCCTGGATTTCCAGCGCGGCACCGAGCGCGGGATCGGGTTTTTCGCTGAGGAAAAGCTCTTTCCAGGCGGCGAGTCCGGCGACTTTTTCCGGGTGGGGTAGGGAGGGATCGTCGGCGAGGTCGTCGATGAGCCGGCAGTAGGCGTAGAAGGTGACGAGGTCGTCGCGGCGTTCTTTCGGGACGCAACGGAGGGCGAAGGCGAGGTTCGACTTCGCCTTTTTGGTGATCTCGGCAGCGCTGCGGTTTGGCACGATGGAAGTTATTTGATGAATCCCCAGTGGCCGCTGGTGAAGGGCCAGAGCGAGAAGAGGGCGGGGCCGACGAGGTTGTGTTGTTTCACCGTGCCCCAGTAGCGGGAGTCCGCGCTGTTCGCGGAGTTGTCTCCGAGGGCGGCGTATTCGTGGAAATTCGGGTCTCCCTCGGCACGCAGGGTGAGCTTGTCGGCGGGCGAACGGAGCTCGCCGGCGTTCAGGTAACCCGTGTAGCGCTCGGTCTCGGAGACGACGCGTTGTTCCATGACTTTCTGGAAGCCTTTGTCGCTCGCTTTCTGGCCGTTGACGTAGAGGGCGGGCTCGTCGATCTGGAGGGTGTCGCCGGGCAGGCCCGCGAGGCGTTTGATGTAGTGGGAGCCGGCCGTTTGGTCGTTCATCTTGGCTTCCGCCTCGATTTGTTTGATGCCTTTGGTCGTGAAGACGAAGGGCTCGGAACGGACGGGGCGGCGGAAGTGGTAGGAGAATTTATCGACGAGAACGAGGTCGCCGGAAGTCATTGTGCCCCGGAAAATAAGGTCGCCTTTCTGGAAGGAACCCTCGGCGCGGATGCGGCGTCCCTCCCGGTAGAGCTTGACCTTATCCCGGATGGTGTCGATGCCCAGAGCCTCGCCGGTGGGGGCGGGGATGGTCACGCTGGAGCCGTCCGTGAAGTGGATTTTCGTGCGCGAGAAGAGGAAAAAGGTGGAGTCTTCGATGCCCGCGACTTCGAGGTCTTTGTCGGCGACGATGTCATAGTAGCGGCGGCCTTTCAGGGCGTAGTCGATGACCTGCTTGCCGAACCAGGGTTTTTCCCAGGCGGGATCGGGGTGGGAGACGGCGATGATGCCGTTGAGCGTGGGCTGCATCGAGCCGGTCGGGATGCGGAAAGGCTGGAGGAAGTAGGCGCGGATGCCGAGGGCCACGACGATGGCGACCCAGAAGACTTCGAGGTTCTCCGCGAGCCAGTCGGGCGCTTGATAATGCCGCAGGGATTTCTCGCAGGTGTTGTGAAGTTGTTTGGAGGACTCGGCGACGGCTTCCTTGTCGCGCTTGCGGATGGCGGCGAGGAGGTCGGCCCGGCGGGACTCGATCTCGGCAATGCGGTCGGGCTCCAGCAGATCGCGCTTGTAGTTGACGAATTTTTTCGCGCCTTTGTGGAGGAGGAGGGCCTCTTTGATCCATTTCGGTTTGTGGATCAGGCGGAGGAGCGTTTCTGGACGGAAATCGGACACGCGCTTAAGTAAGCAGCTCAGGGGATTTTGAGAAGGCTTTTTTAGGAGGGCAAAAAACAACCCGGCGATGAGGTGCCGGGTTGCTTTTTGGGTGGTCGCGTTTGTGTGTGACGGGTGGTCGCGATTACCTGGGGGAATGAAAGGGGCTTATTTCTCCGGGACGAAGTCGAAAACGAGGACTTTGTCGAGCACGGGGCCGAGGAGGGAGACGAAAGCCTTGTGGTCCTCATGCGGGATGTAGGCATCGAGCCCCGCCTGGTCGGCGAAGGTCACGACGAAGCAATGGGTGTAGCCTTGGGCTTTGTTTTCCGGGCTGAGGTTCGTGCCCCACTCGAAGCCGGTGATGGTGTCGATTTTGGATGGCAGAGCGGCGAACTCGCTCTCGATTTTTTTCACCGCTTCGGCAGGGGCGTCGTCTTTGAATTTGAAGAGAACGATATGACGGTAAAGGGATTGTGGGTCGGCAGAAGCGGTCATGGAAAGCAGAATGAAGGCACCGAAGAGGCACAGTAAACGTTTCATAGAAGACTCTTTAACCAAATGGCGGGGCTTTGAAAAGAGAGAAAATGAGGATGCAAACGACAAGGGGGTAAAAAAAACCCGTTCTCCGCGAGGGAGGACGGGTTGGAGAATCCTTGATTTCGGGAGGAAATTAGAGGGATTTCTTGAAGGGGGTGGAGGGCTTGAAGCCGACGGACTTGGAAGCGGCGATTTTCATCGCTTCGCCGGTTTTCGGGTTGCGACCCATACGGGCAGCGCGTTTTTTGACTTCAAAGGTCCCGAAGCCGATGAGTTGGACTTTCTTGTCTTTTTTCACACCAGCAGCGATGGAATCAAGAACGGCGGCCACGGCGTCTTCAGCGGCGCGTTTGGTGGCGTCTTTCCCCAATTTTTTTTGGACGGCTTCAATGAGTTCAGCTTTGTTCATAGCGGACTGATTTTCTTCCGCCCGCCTATTTTGTAAAGATAAAATGAGCTAATTTTTCCCGTAATTTAAGGGTTTACAGCGCTTCGATTTTGTAGTTGAGATATCGCTTGGTCTTTGCTTGACCTTCAGAATCGGGTGAGATTAGCCTGTGGCCGATGAGGAGTGATCGCGAGGGGGTGTTTCGGGAGGGCTTGTGGGTGATGCGGGCGGTTTATCCGGCTTTGCCGCTTGAGGCTGAGTTGGCCAAAGTGCTGGAGGATGCGGAAGCGGCGGAGGCACGCGGCTATTATCTGCCGGATGAGGACGAGCGGGTGAGGGAGGTTTTTCGGCGTTATTTAAAGGTGCGCATGGGGCTTTGGGAGATGGTGCTGGCGCTACGTCCCCTGCTGGAAGGGGAGGCCGGCATGTCCTGGGAACGGCGTTTGCGGGTCTTCGGGCTCGCCTTTTGCGCGGCGGCCGTGCTCGTGCGCAGCGCCTCGTTTTTGGTGCGCCTGGCCGAGGAACGCAAGGTGGTGTGGCGGAAATTGGACGAGGCCGAAGCCCGCTACGGGATCGCCGAGGGGAGTTTTCGGCGGATTTACCGGAACTTATCGTCGGCCCGCTGGATGTGGCGCTATTATGAAGCGGGGCGCTTCTATGAACTGCACCGGGAGGAAATCCACCGCGCTCTACGGGCGGGCGAGGCGGGGGAGGTCGCGGACTGGCTGGGCGAGGAAGAGCTCTTTCTGGAGCGGAAGCGACGCGATTTCGTCCGCCGCAAGGTGCGCTACCGCGTTTTTTCCTTCAAGCTCCGCCAGCGCGAGGGCTACCGGCGCGTCATGTTCCACTTCTTTAAAATGGGGGGCAGCGCGGTGGCGGAAATGCGCCATCCCTTCGGGGCCAAGGTCGGGCTTTCCCAGCCCGGCAAGCGGGTGAGCGTGCGGGCGCGCGAGGAACTAGAGGAGATTTTGCGGGCGGGAGACGTGCTGGTGACGCGCCATGACGATGCCATGAGTAATTTATTTCTGCCCGGTTATTGGCCGCACGCCGCACTTTATCTGGGCCGACCCGATGAGCGGGAGGCTTTCGGTTTGCAAGTTCCGGGGGTGGGCGGGCGCTTTCTGGAAGCGAAAAAAGACGGAGTGCTCTATCGCCCGGTCGAGGAAACGCTGGCCGTGGACGCCCTCATGGTGCTGCGTCCGCGCCTGCGATCCGGCGATCTCGCCCAGGCTCTGCAGCGGGCCGTGACGCATGAGGGGAAGTTGTATGATTTCGTCTTCGATTTCCGGCAGGCCGATCGACTGGTCTGCACGGAGGTCGTTTACCGCGCTTATCACGGGACGGGCGGGATGGGCTTCGAGCTTTCGCGGCGCAGCGGTCGGCTTTGTCTGAGTGCGGAAGATTTTATCCGCCAGGCGCTGGCGCGTTCCTACTTCGAGCTCGTGGCCTGCTTTGGCGTCGGCGACAACCTGCTGCGCTTCGGGGAAGGGGCGCGCAGGCGGGTGGCGGCGAGCCTGCGGAAATTCGGCGGGTGATCAGAATTGACTGATGATCTGCCGGATGGCGGCGGGGTAGAGCTGGTGTTCCTGCTCTTGAATGCGGGCGTGCAGGGTGGCGGGGCTGTCGTCGGGGAGGACCGGGACTTTGGCCTGGGCGATGATCGGGCCGGTGTCCATGCCGGCATCGACGTGGTGGACGGTGCAGCCGCTCTCGCTCGCTCCGGCCTCGACCGCTTGTTTCCAGGCTTCGAGGCCCGGGAAGGCGGGGAGCAGGGAGGGGTGGATGTTCAGAATGCGCTCTGGAAAGGCATCGAGGAGCGGGCCTTTGACGAGGCGCATGAAGCCGGCGAGGCAGATGAGCTCGCAACCCGCTTCGCGCAGGCGACGGGCGGTCTCGGCCTGGGCTGCGACCGGAAATTTGCTGCGGAATCCGTGGCAATCGATGACTCCGCAGGGGAGCTGGTGCCGGCGGGCGCGCTCGAGAATGTAGGCGTCCGGGATGTCGGAGAGGACGAGGGCGATTTCCGCGTCGAGTTCCTCGCGGGCGATGGCGTCGATGATGGCTTGCATGTTCGAGCCGGAGCCGGAGCCGAGGATGCCGAGACGGGTCATGCCGAGTTCTTTAGCGGAAGGAGTCGGGCGGGCAAGTGGTTTTTTCTTCCGCTGT
>JBNNED010000152.1:0-8070 GCA_050285825.1 Verrucomicrobiales bacterium
GCTGAGCTGCGGGAGCGGGCGGCGGACGATTGGTTCGCTCATGACAGTCTCGAAGCGCTCGATCATCTGCGCGAGCGACGGGAGGCGGAACTCCGCGAGCTCGCGGGGAATTTGCGCGCTCAGGCCGGGAAATTGGCTGAACTGGCCGATCCGGAAGCCGCCGCCGCCCAGCGCGCCCGGGTGCGGGGGGAGTTCGAGGCTCTGCGCCGGGAGCTTGAAAATGGCGCGCTCCAGCCGAACGAGGCGCTGCGGGAGAAATTGCGTCAGATCGACCCGAAAGCGCTGGCGAGCCTCCCGGCGGAGGAGCTTCAGAAAATGCGGGAAGAACTGGAAAAGCAGGCGCGGGAGCTGAACGAGGCGGCGGGCGAAGGACAGGAAGGAGAGGCCGGCGCAGAGGGAGAAGCTGGCGAAAATGGCGAGCGGCGGGCGGGCGGACCGGGGGGCGGGGAGGAGGGGGCTCCGGAATTTCTCGGCGAGGAAGGCGCGGCCATCGCTCCCGGCATGGATGAGGGATTGAAACGACCCGAAGGTGCTGCGCCGGACCTGGGTGATCTCCTGCAACGGACGGAGGGCGAGCACGAGGTGAATCCGGAGAATGCGCGCCTACGCGACGGCGGGAAGAATGAACGGGCGGGCAGCGGCGGCCTGCGACTTTGGGAGGAAAGCCACTTGCCAGCGGAGCAGCGGGCGCTGCGGGGGTTTTTTGAGTAATACCACTCCGTCGTGACTTTCGGTAAGATGTTTGGTCTGTCTTATTTAAGATTGCGCTATCGCGTTCTTTTAAGAAGCCGGGTCTTTTCCTGCCAAATCAGCGTTTGTGCTCAGTCACGATCTCCAGATCGCTCCGTCACACTGCCTTGATTTGGCAGGAAAATCCTCCGGCATTTTACCGAAATTCACTTCTTCTTGGTATAACTCGCAAAAAAACGCGGTCCCGTTGGGGAACCGCGTTGTGACTGGGCAACAATGACTTGTGGAGAGCTTCAGCGGCGGCGACGCAGGCCAGCGGCCAGGCCGAGAAGGGCGAGGAGAGCGGCGGAAGGCTCGGGAATCGCTTCGGTGGAGACGATGCGGAGCTCCGGAGCGAAGCTGGCGTCGTATTCGTAAGTCGGGTCACCGGGGTTCTGGTGGTTGCTGAAAATTTGCCAACCATTGGCCCCGTTCGCCCCGATGTAAAAGCCGTAATTGGTCTCGCCATCGGCCCAGTTCTGGATGATTTCCGACACGTCCAGCTTCACCACTTCGGTGTCGTCGGTGCCTGACACGGTCGCAACAGCCTGCCCGATCATCCCGGCGGCCAACATGGCCTCGACATCACCGGCAAATTCCTCGTAAAGCGAGTTTTCATCCCAATCGGTCAGCATTTGGTGAACCGTGAATTCCGTGCCACCGGGGTCGGCGCTCCCGCTTGAGAAGCCAGTGACGATGGTGAGCTCTCCGATTTCGATATTTCGACCTGCGAGGTCGTTCTCGACATTACCGAAGCGCAAGAGATAGGGATTGTCGTTGGAGTTCTGCACTCCGAACTCGTCTTCACCGTAGCCATCAAGGAAGGCCTGGGGCGTCTCGTCGTCGAAGTCCCCCGGACGGATGAAGTTGTCGATGCTCGCATTGTAGCCATTGACTCCCTGCTGGTAGGTGTTGATCTGCACGGGATCGGTCGTGTAAGTGATGCGCAGCTGCGGGCGCTTCGTGGGATCCGACGAGCCGGAACTCTGTGGGCTCCAGCCGTCGCCGGTGCGGTCACTTTTGATCCCGAAACCAAAAACCGGTGCGCCCCCTTGCCAAGCGTGCACGATGCGGGTGACGTCCGCGCTCAAGACAGAGCCGTTGGTGTTGGTCGGATCGTGGAAAGTCCCGGAAAGATTGGTGATGTTCGAGCCATAAGTCAGGAGATTGGTCGGGGAATAGGTCGCGCCGGTGTCATCGAAGGCCGAAGTGAGCTGATAGACGTTGTAGGCCCCTCCGGAGCGGTTATTCGCGGTATGCTCCCCCGTCGTCAGGACGAGTTCGGCGCGTGTCACGTAAGCCCCGGCGGGAAGAGCGGCGAGAATATCGTCGAAATTGACGATGAGATCCTTGCGATCCAACGCGTCCGGGCCACCATCGAGGTAAAAACTCGCGTTTTCGGTGTCCACGTCAGCACCTTTTTCAGTCAGTGGCGTTGGGTCCGTCGATCCGTCATGACCAAAGCGGAACTCGGAAGCGCCGGTGTATCCCCCTACTCCTTCCTGGAAGGAGAGCGTGGTTTCGGTGATGGCGCCGGGCAATTGCTGAACGCCGAGGGTGGCGAGTAATAAAGCGGATAGTGATTTCATAAATTTTTGTTGTCGAATGCGCCACGGGTCTAGGCCCGCCAAGGGGTTACAACAACAAATCGAATTCAACAAATCCGCCAGATACCTGACAAAATGGTCACCTGACGAGAGCTGCTTCGCCTCGCCGGACATGGCTCTTTCCCGTCCGTGAAAATCCATCGTCCGCAATCAGCCAGTCCACGGCGCTGTCACCGCGCCTTCACCCTCACCGAGCTCATGGTCTGCATCGGCATCATCGCCTTGCTCGCCGCGCTCATCACCGGAGCCATCCCGCGCATCAAGGAGAACGCCCACCGCGCCCGCTGCGCGAACAACATCCGCCAGCAACTCATCGGCATCCGCGCCTTGAGCACCGATCACAACAACGAATACTACTGGCCCGCCGCGACTTCCGGCGATGACAGCGCGCCGTCTTACCTCTATCCGGAGTATGTTGACGACCTCAACGTCTTCATCTGCCCGAGCACCCACAATAAAATCCGCAACCGCACCCACCCCGTCACCGGCATCATGCCCGACCTCCTCAACAATGCCGTGAACGCCGGCAGTTACTACGGTCACAGCTACGAATACTTCGGTTATTACACCAAGGGACGGAAATCCCCCCGCCATATGACGGCCTTGCCCGAGACCATCGTCCTCGTCGTCGATGGCGATGATTACATGGAAAACAACATGCCGGACATCTCGAACAACCACGGCCCCGACGGCTGGAACTGGGGATACGCCGACGGCCATGTCGAATGGATCACCCGCGCCGAGACCCAGTCCCACTTCCAGCGCATCCGCTTCAACGACTAATACCAATGAGCGAAACTAGCTGGTAGAATGGCTGAGTCGGTTTTCGAGGAAAATCAAGGCGTGAGGCGCGCGTGGTGCGAGCACGACAAGCAACGAACAACGCCGATTTTACCGAAAAACGACCAGCTTCTTCAGAAAATGCGCAGCCTGACATCCACCACATTTTAAACAAATCCATTCTACCAGATCGTTTTGCGAGTTGGTATGAGCCAAAACCCGACATGAAAGCACTCCTCAGTCCCCTTGCCACCATTCTAACCGCCCTCTTTCTCGTCTCCTGCGGAGAAAAACACAAAGTCGAAGGCTTCGAGCAAGCTCTCGTCGACGGCGAGAAGCTCATCGAAGCCGTCCGCCAAAAAGACGGCCACTTTCTCCACGCCCAGCTCGACGCCGACTGGGCGGCCGAGAGCAGTCCCGAGTCACTCAGCGAGCACCTCGCCAACCTCTACCGCCTCCACGGAGAACCCGCCGAAGCGCCCTTTGTCGACGTCAAGCAACTGGCCGAGGAAGACCTGCCCGCCGAAGCGCCCGAAGTCCCACCCGGCGAGAACCTGATCGAAGTTTACGCCCCCCTCCTCACCCGAGGCGCGGAAAACGGGGAAACCATCGCCCTCGACGTCCGCCTCCACCTCCTCAAGAGCCCGGACGGCTTCCGCTTGCACAATTGGTCCTTCGAGCCCCTGACCGCGGCCGACTCCCAGCCCTGAGCCCACCCCGGCCCCGCTCCCGAAAACCGCCGCGGCCCCAGCGCCCGGCGGTTTTTTCAGTCTCGACAGCGCCCCTTCCTTCATCAACCCTCCGGCAAATCCCGCCTGCCATGACTCCCGAACCGGAAGAACCAAAAATCTACCTCCTGCCCAATCTCATGACGGCGGGCAACCTCCTCTGCGGCTTCCTCGCCATCCTCACCATTTTCCAGGGGATGCAAGCCGCTGATCTCCTCGCCGCCAAGCCCTTCTACCGCAACGCCCTGCTCTACATTCTCGGAGCTTGTATTTTCGACCTCCTCGATGGCCGCCTCGCCCGCCTCGGTGGCCAGGAATCTCCCTTCGGACGGGAATTCGACTCCCTCGCCGACATCGTCTCCTTCGGCATCGCCCCCGCCATGCTCGTCTCCCGCGCCGTCCTCTTCGACCTCACCCTCCCCGACAAGCTCGCCCACGCCGAAAGCGGCTTCACCTGGGCCATCGCCTTCATCTACCTCCTCTGCGGCGCCGTCCGCCTCGCCCGCTTCAACTGCCTGGCCGCCGCCGGTGGAGGAAGCGGCGATTTCCGGGGCATCCCCATCCCCATGGCCGCCGGCTTCATCGCCTCGCTCACCTTCCTCATCATCGATTTTCACGAAAAAGAAAAAACCATCGGCGCCTGGAGTTACCTCCTCGCCGCTCTCATGATCGGCGTTTCCCTACTCATGGTCAGCGACATCCGTTACCCGAGTTTTAAAAAAATCGACCTCAAAACCCGCGCCAACCGCTCGACCTTCATCATCGGCGCCCTCATCCTCGCCCTCTTGGTCAAATACCGCGACTACGCTCCCGTCGCCATCTTCGTAAGCTACCTCGCCTACGGCATCATTCGCCCCTTTTTCAGACCTTCCAAAAAAAGAAGGAACGCTGTTTGATTTTTTAAAAAATTTAACTTGCTATTAATCATCAAGTTTGCAGAATAATTCACAGAAGCTGAATTATTCGTCCGATGACTTCGCTCCCGTCCCGCCTCACCCTCATCCTTGTCCTCCTTCTCGGGACCTGGAGTCAGGCGCGAACCCACACCGTCGCCAAGAGCGAGACCTGCTACTCGATTTCCCGCAGCTACGGCGTCTCGGTCGATGCCCTGATGAAAGCCAACGGCATCAGTGACCCCACCAAACTGCGCCTCGGTCAAAAAATCACCATCCCGAAGAAAGGAACGAACTCGAAGGCACCCACTTCTTCTAAAAAAATCTCGCTCAAATCGAGCAATCCCGCCCCGAAAGCGGCAGTCACCCGCTCGAAAACCATCATCATCGATCCCGGTCACGGCGGACGGGATCGCGGGGCCTCCCGTTCCGGCGTGCACGAAGCCGACCTCAACCTCAAAGTCTCCCTGAAGCTCCGGGAGTCGCTCAAAGCCAAAGGCTACCGGGTTGTCATGACGCGCACGAGCGATCGCTACCTGAGCCTCTCCCAGCGCGCCGCCATTGCCAATCGCTACCGCAACGCCCTCTTCATCTGCGTCCATTTCAACGCCACCAACCGCTACACCACGAACATTCGTGGCACCGAGACCTACTACGCCAGCAAAAGCGGTCGCGCCCTCGCTCAAGCCGTCCAAAAGCGCATCACGACGCTCTGCAGCACGCGCAACCGCGGCGCACGCCTCGCCCGCTACTCGGTTTTGATGAATACGAACTGCCCCGCCGTCCTCATCGAATGCGGCTACCTCAGCAACACCGCCGAACGCCGCCGCGCCAGCAGCTCCAGCCACCAGCAAAACCTCGCCGCCGCCATCATGCGCGGCATCCTGGACTACGACGCCAAATTTTGAGCCGCTCACGCCTTCAATCGAGCAGGAGGCTCTTCGATTTCCCGACGTAATTCGCGCCCGAAAGCACCGTCAGGACCAGCGCCCCCCACAAAAAGAGCTGGAACAACCAAGATGCCGGACTGGCCAAATCCGCCAGCAGGGACCAGGGAGCGGACGAAGCCCCTCCGGCCTCCGCTAGGGTCAAGTGCAGCAAAGCCGTGATGCCGTAGGCGAGCTGGAAGGTCGTTTTCCATTTCCCGAGTTGGTCCGCCGCGATGACCTCGCCTTTTTCCACCGCGATTTGCCGCAGGCCGGTGACGAGAAATTCCCGGGCGATGATGACGGCCGTGATCCAGACCGGACACAGCCCGCGGGCCGAGAAAAAGACGAAGGCGGAAGTCACAAGGATCTTGTCCGCAAGGGGATCCAGCAACTTCCCGAGCGAAGTCACCAAGCCCAGTTTGCGCGCCAAATAGCCGTCCAGCCAGTCGGAAACAGCCGCCAGAATGAAGGCCAGGAGCGCCACAAGATAACCGCCGAAGCCTCCCCAACTGGCCGCCGCCACGAAAATCGCGGTCAGGACGAGCCGGGCACAGGTGATTTGATTTGGTAAATTCAACTTCCGCACTCTGACGCAGCCTCGCGGATTTGACAAGAAATTGCGCGATAGAACCTTCCAGCTTCCGGCGTTTACTAAAAACTCTGCCATGAAACTCTCCGATTTCCGCCCGTTTCTCTCTCTCCCGCTGGCCGCCGCCCTCACGGCTCCGCTCTTTGGTGCCGAAAAAGTCACCTTCGAAGATCACATCTACCCCATCTTTTCCAACGCCTGCCTGAACTGCCACAACCCGGATAAGAAGAAAGGCGATCTCGACCTCTCCACCTATCTCGGCACGATGGCCGGCGGCTCGGGCGGAAAAATCGTCACTTCGGGCGACGGCGCCTCGTCCAAGCTCTACGGCTGTGTGATCCAGACGGAATCCCCGAAAATGCCGCCCGAAGGCGAAAAACTTTCGAAAAAAGACACCGACCTCATCCGCGCGTGGATCGACGGCGGTCTTCTGGAAACGAAAGACTCGAAGGCTAAGAAAAAGGAGAAACCGGCCTTTGATCTCGTCGCCGACACCGGCGCGGGCAAACCCGAAGGCCCTCCGCCCATGCCAGAAGATCTCACCCTGGAACCCGTCGTCGTCGGCCAGCGTTCCTACGTCGTGGCCGACATGGAAGCCTCGCCCTGGGCCCCGCTCCTCGCCGTGACCGGCCAAAAACAAGTCCTCCTTTATAACACCGACACGCTGCAGCTCGCTGGCGTCCTGCCCTTCCCGAACGGCATGCCGGAAACGCTCTCCTTCCACCCCGGCGGCCAGTATCTCCTCGCCGGTGGCGGCATCGGCGGAAAATCCGGCACCACCATCGTCTGGGACGTCAAAACCGGAAAAAGCATCCTCAGCGCGGGCAAGGAATTCGACTCCATTCTCGCGGCCGACCTCCGTGCAGACCTCGGAGGTGTGGCTTTCGGAGGGCCCTCCCGCCTCGTCAAACTCTGGGACACCCAGGCCGACGAACAGCTGCTTTCCATTAAGAAACACACCGACTGGGTGACCGCGCTGGCTTACTCACCCGATGGCGTCCTCCTCGCCACGGGCGATCGCAACAATGGCGTGCAAGTCTGGGAAGCCCACACCGGCAACGAGTTCTACAGCCTGCGCGACCACCAGCAAGCGATCACCGACATCGCCTGGCGCTCGGACTCCAACCTGCTCGCCACCGCTTCCGAAGACGGAAATTTCATCATTTGGGAGATGAAAAACGGTAACGCCGTCAAAAAACAACGCGCTCACGACAGCATTCTCGCCCTCGACTACGCCCGCGACGGCCACCTCATCACCTCGGGACGCGATAAAAAAGTCAAACTCTGGAAGCCTGACTTCAACGCCCTCAAGGAGCTTCCGACCTTCCCGGAAATCGTGACGGAAGTCGCTTTCTCGCACGATGGCAAACGCTTCTTCACCGCCGACTACCACGGCCACATCAGCGTTTGGGATCGTGAAAACTTCCAGAAAATCGGCGAACTCTCGGCCAATCCCCCGCACATCGCCGACCGCCTCGCCGCCCTCCGGAAGGAGCAAAATGAACTCCCCGCCAAAGTCGCGGAAGCTCACCAAAAACTCGTCGCCGTCACCAGCGAAAACAAAAAAGCCCAGGACGCGGCCCAAGCCGCGCAAAAGGCCTTCCAGGACGCGAAAAACCTCGTCGCGGGCTCACAGAACACGGTCAAAGATCGCAACAACAAGCTGGGGCAAAACCAAAAGAAAAACGAGCAGCTCCGACCGAAAATCGAGCAGGAAAAACAACAGCTCGCCGCCGCCCGCAAAGCCGCCGAGCCACTCAGCCAGAAAATCGCGGAACTGGCCAAACAAGAGCAAGCTCTGGCCGCCGAAGTGAA
>JBNNED010000153.1:0-5171 GCA_050285825.1 Verrucomicrobiales bacterium
GCGCCCGCTCATCGACGCCAACTTGCGTGCCCAGTGGAACAACCCGCGCTGGGATGCCGGTCTCGGGCTTGACACCGTCGCCACCCACACCCTCGTCAACAACGGCCAGGCGGAAGACGTCCGACCCGAAATGTCGGCCTCCCAAGCCCCGAAAGGCTTCACCTTCCTCGGCAACAGTCGGGGCGGCGACGGCTCGGAACAAGTCATCCTCTTCGATGTGCCGCGCCGCGATCTCGTCTCTCTCGGTCAGTTGCAACACGCCGCTGCCGGACGTTTCAGCTATGAGCCTTCCTACGTCGTCGGAAATTCCTACGCCAATCCACGTCTCCCGCTGAGCGACTGGAAGACATCGGCCAGCGACAACTTCAGCACCCCCGAACGCGGGCTTTCCTCGTGGAAAATCAACGGCAATTTCAACCTCTACGACGCCTCCTACCTCAGCAACGAAGTTCTCTGGGACTCCTACATCTTCACGACCATCCCGCAGGAGGAGGACAACTTCACGGATGACGAGGTCCCCGCCGATTTCCCCGCTCTCCTCGCTCGCGACCTCTTCCTCCCCAACCCCCGCTTCATCCCCTACGAGCCCGCCGGCTCCTCCTTTGACCAGGCCACCCTGCAAGATACGGGCACGAGCACGAGCGGGTCCTTCTTCCACAACGCCGGCCACCTCCTCGTCGACGGTGCCTTCAACGTCAATTCCACCTCCATAGACGCCTGGGAAGCCTTCCTCAGCGGCACCTTCACCCTCCCCGTCGGCAAAATGAACGCCGAGGGCCGCCTCACAGGCTTCACCACCGCTGATAAAGTCCGCTTCCCGCGCGCCGCCTCCCACCTCGGCGAAGGAATGGACAGCAGCAGCATTGATGACAACTTCTGGACCGGCTTCCGCGAACTGGAGCAAGACGAAGTGCGCGCCCTCGCCACCGCCATCGTCGCCGAAATCCAAAAACGCGGTCCCGCCCTCACCCTCGCCGACTTCGTCAACCGTGATCTCGCCAATGACGAGACCGGCAAGTCCGGCATCCTTCAAGCCGCCCTCGACCAAACGATCAATCAAGGGCTCGATTCCGATTACGGAGCCGATGCTGATTCCGCCAGCTACCCGCACATTCCCGCCGGTAACAGCCAAGCTGCGGGCTTCCCCGGTCAACTCCTCCAGGGCGATCTCCTCCAGGCTCTTTCCCCTTACATGACGGTGCACTCGGACACCTTCACCATCCGTGCCTATGGCGAATCCCGGCAGGGCGACACCATCCATGCGCGCGCTTACTGCGAGGCCACCGTGCAACGCTACCCCGATCCCGTCCCGACCGCAGGCAGCGCCTCGCCTCTCGCAGAACTGGCCAATCCCAGCAGCCCCTTCGGCCGCCGCTTCCGCCTGCAAAGTTTTCGCTGGCTCAAGCCGAGTGAAATTTAATAGTCTCCCGACTGCCTTAACGCCTATCTCATGCTCAAATTTCTTCTCCTCGGCCTCCTTTTCGTCAGCTCCAGCCTCGCCCAGGGCCCAAAAATCACCCTGCGCACCCTCGCCCTCTCCGGCGCGGACTTCCCCGAACTCTGGCTCAAAAACGGCGAAGAGCTCACCCCGCTCACCGAGTTCTCGACCATGCGCGCTTCCGCCCCCCTCACCGTGACCCGCGCCAACCCCCTGCCCGTTTATCAGAAAATCACCCCGGAGGGAGAAGCCGCCGAGCCCATCGCCGTCAAACTCCCCTCCTCCGCCACCTCCTACCTCCTCCTCTCCTGGCTCGACCAGGATCAGGCCCGCTTCGCCGCCATCCCAGACCCCTACCAATCCGCCACGCGGAACGACTGGCTCGTCATCAACACCTGCGCCTTCCCCGTCGCCCTCCAGATCGGTTCCGGCAAACAACCCAGCATCGTCCAGCCCGGCCAAAGCGGCACCCTCCGCGTCACGGCCAGTTCCGGCACCGGCACCGCCGTCACCATGGCCCGCCGCAAAGGCGAAAAATGGCAACGCATCTACTCGAATTACTGGCACGTTTACCCGAATTCGCGCGGACTCGTCATCGTGACTCCGAAAGGCGAGAAAGCCCGCGTCAAAGTCCTCACCGACCCCGTTGGGGAAGGCTCCTGAGCAATTTAACGAAAGCTGGCGGAAATTTGATTTTTTCGCTTCCCTTCCCGACGAAAAACGAAGGGGAAGCACCCCTCTCCGTGCTTTTTCATTGCGCCCCCAAGACAAGTTTTCTAATCGTCTTGAACTCTCTATGCGCTACCTTTCAATTCTAACCGCCGTCCTCCTCTCCGGCCCGGCCATGGCCGAGCTCACTTGTGAAACGACTCTTGCCAGTGGAGAAAAGTCCTCTCGCGTGACGCGCCTCCCGGCTCTCCACGTCGCCGCCGGCTCGCCACCCGCTCCGGGACTCGCCCCCGGCCCCGCCACCACGACCTGGACCGGCAAACTCATCATCGAACAACGCGCCCGCGTCTACTTTTCCTTCGAGGGCCAGGGCACGGCCTCGCTCAAGGTTGATGGCGAAGAAGTTCTCTCGCTCACCGGCGATCTTGCGGCGGAAAAAAGCGCCCGCCTGCGCCTCAACCCGGGCGAAATCCCCATCAGCATCACCTACCAATCACCCGCCGACGGCTCCGCCTCCTTCCGCCTCTTCTGGGAAGACCGCCAGTTCACGCGCGAGCCCATCCCGCCCAAGGCTTTTGCCGCTCTCCCGGCTGCCGAAAAGCCCACCGCCGATCCCGCCCACCTCATCGCTTCCCACAACTGCCTGCAGTGCCATCAGGCCGGTGAAAAACTCAGCACCAGCCCACACGCCCTCCCCGAGCTCACCAGCCTGAAAGCCCCGGCTCCCGATCTCACCAATATTGGCGACCGCCGTCAGGAAGCCTGGCTCGTCCGCTGGATCGCCCAGCCGGACAAACTCAAACCCTCGACGACCATGCCCGCCATGGTCGACCACACCAAGGCCGCAGGCGCCCAACAAGCGGCTGACATCGCAGCCTACCTCGCCGGACTCACCTCCAAGCCCGCCCCGCCAGCCGTGGAAATCGATGACAAACTCGCCCAAGCGGGCGGTGCGCACTTCCACAATCTCGGCTGCGTGGCCTGCCACACCCTGCCCAGCGTCTCGGAAATCGACTACGAGCACCACCGCATCCCCCTCAACAACGTCGCCGAAAAATTCCAGCCCGGCACCCTCAGCGCCTTCCTCAAAAAGCCCGACACCCACTGGAAAGCGATTAAAATGCCGGACTTCCAGCTCAGCGACGAAGAAGCGGGCGCCCTCGCCGCCTATCTCACCAAGGAAGCGACCGGCCGCCACACCCCGGACCCTTCAGAATTCCCTCCGGGCGATGCCCGGCGGGGTGAAGAACTCGTCAAAAGCCTGAACTGCGCCTCCTGCCACAGCGAACTTCCCGCCGGCTCCTCGCCCGCCGCCCCGAGCTTTGAAGAACTCGGCAAACTGGCCTCCTGGACCGATCAAGGCTGTCTCGGACCCGACGAAAAACGCGGCAGCGCTCCCCGCCTCATTCTCAACAAAGAAGAAAAAGCGGCCCTCGCCACCCACCACGCGCAGCTCCCCGCCCTCCTCCTCCATGACACCCCCGCGGCCTACGCCAATCGCCAGGTCGAGGCCCTCCGCTGCGTGGCCTGCCACAATCACGACGAGCAAAGCGCCTTCCTCAACCTCCTCCACCCGGAGTCGAACGCCCTCGTCGGCCACGTCACCGGACACGAGGAAAAAGTCGAACAGTTCCGCCCGATTCTCACCTATATGGGAGCCAAACTCACCACGCCCTACTTTGCCCGCATGCTGAAAGGCGAAGCGCGCCCCCGCCCCTGGCTCGACATGCGCATGCCCGCCTTCCACCGGCACGCCGCCCACCTTCCCGCCGGTCTCGCCGCCCAGCACGGACTCGCTCCCGCCGAGGCCGATACCACTCCCGTCGATGCCGAGCTCGCCAAGCATGGCCAGGAACTCATCGCCCTCACCGGCTACGCCTGCGTGACCTGCCACGGCGTCGGCGAGGCCAAACCACTGGCCGCTTTCGAGGTCGAAGGCATCAACTTCGCCCACACCCACAGCCGACTGCGCGCCGCTTACTATCACCAGTGGATGAACGACCCCTCGCGGGTCGTCGCGGACACCAAGATGCCGAAATACACCCAGCCCGACGGCTCGGCCATCCGCAGCGATTTCCTCGAAGGCGACGCCCAAAAGCAGTTCCAGGCGATTTGGGAGTATTTCAAAACGCTCGAAGAGCCGAAAGCTCCCGCCGCCGAGTGATCACGCGCTCTCCGCGCTTTCCCAGCCCTCCACCGCATCGCAGAGCCGACCGTAAAGGCGGATTTTCGGCAGGCCGGGAGCGCGAAAGATGAGGCGGCGCGACGAAATCCAGAGAAATCGCCCGGCGTCGAGCTCCCGGATCTCGGCAAAAGGGAGAAAAAGCGTCTGATGACCCAAGGCAAAAAGGGGCATGACCCTGAGGCAGCAGCCGTCCGGGCGAGCCGCCACCTGCAGACAGTTGTTATAACTCGCCAAGCCCACCCGCCCGCTGCCGCTGCGCCAGCTCAGACCCGGCGCGGCTTTTTCAATCCCGAAGGTCCGGGCCAGGCGCTTCCAGCCGCTCAGCCAGGCGATCAAGTGCAGGACGACGCAGCCCCACAGCACGAAAAGCACGGGAAAGAGGAGAACCCAGCCGTAGCTCGTTAAAAAATCAAACATGAGCCGACTTCTACATCGCCTGACTCAGAAAAGCGAGGAGTTCCCGCCGACCCTCACCATTCTTGGCGGAACTCAGGAAAACGCGCGGCTCGCCGTCGCAATACTCCGCGAATTCCTCCAAAAAGGCCGCCACATTGGCCTCCAGCCTGCCTTTTTTCACCTTGTCGGCCTTCGTAAACACGAGCACGAAGGGCACGCCCTGCAAGGCCAGCCAACCGCAGAATTCCAAGTCCACCTGCTGCGGCGGCAGCTCTCCGCTCAGCAAAACAAAGGCACAGCGCAGGGCCTCGCGACCGGTCAGGTAATCCGCGATCATGTCCTCAAACTCGTCGCGCGTGCCTTTCCCCCGCTTAGCGTAACCGTAGCCCGGCAAGTCGACGAGCGACCACTTCCGATCAATCCGGAAAAAGTTGATGAGCCGCGTCGCGCCCGGGCGCCCCGAGACTTTGGCGAGATTTTTCC
>JBNNED010000154.1:0-7656 GCA_050285825.1 Verrucomicrobiales bacterium
TGGAAAGCGACGAGCGCCTCAAGCTGGCCTGAGCACACGGGCCGGTGCAGCCCTCACCCGGCGTGGGAGAAAAAGGAGATTGAAATACGGCGGCGATCGTGGCGTAATTCTGAGTCAAAGCCATTTCATGAAAGTCCCGACACTTCTCTTCTCCCTCAGCGCCACCGTTCTGGCCCAGGTTTACACCCCGCCCACCGAAGACCCCAAGCCCCAGCCGACCTCTCCGGGGAGTGATACCGTCGTGCGCTCCCCGCAGGAAAACGCCGGTGGCGGCAGCCCCTTCGGTCAAGAACTTCCCTTCTTCGATTCCTCCACGGAAACCATTTCCTGGAATGGCACGACCTGGGCCGCATCCGATAACCGTCTCTTCGCCGCCCGCTTCGAGAAATACCTCAACGAACCGGAAGACCAGTCCGCCGAAGCTCAGGAATACCGCAAAACCATCAGCGAAATTCTCGACACCCTCTCGCCCCAACGCGAAGGCGGGCCCAACCTCTACGAGGCTTTCAAGCTCCTCCCCCGCGCCTCCTCCTACCCGGGCGACGCCAAGCTCTGCGACTCCCTCGCCAACTCTCTCTACACCGCTCTGCTCGCCCGCAAGGACGTCCGTGGCACCAAGGCCATGCTCGCCGCGATGGACGAGGAAAAAGCCCGCCTCATCAGCAAAGGCGATTGGAAAGCGCGCAATGACCGCGACAACTCCCTCTCCAAAGCCCGCCCGACGGGCAGTCAGACCGCCGACCCCACCCCCATCCCGGGCGTGCCGACCGACACGACGGACAACAGCGCCACCAACGACCAAGAGGTCAGCCACGCCCCCGGACGCGGCACGAATTCCCTCGAATACCAGGAATACATTCGCCGACTACAGGAAATCGAAATCCAGAAAAAGGCCCACGAACTGCAAAGCGGCGTCAAAACGGAGCTCGCGAAAATGCAGTACCAGGCTCTCATGGTGCAGTTCTTCCTCCAACGCCGCTTCCAGCATGTCATCATCGCCTCCCGCTTCTATAATCAAATCTGGAAAGACGGCGACGGCACCCTCTATCTCGACGAAAAATCAGACGTGAACCAACTCTTCACCGAGTCCCTCGGCGTCTCCCCCACCGTCTCCACGCTCGACTCCCTCGCCAACGAAGCCATGCGCGACGTCGACAAAGGCGTGGAAGCCTTCCTCTTTCTTGTCGAACGCGACGAACTGCAATCCGCTTCCAAACGCCTCTCCGAGTCTTATATGATCGGCGAATTCATGCCCTCCATCGGCACGCTGCCTCGCGAGAAAAAACGCAAGGTCCAGGAGTTTGTCCGGGGCTACTACACCCTCGTCAACGCCATCGACGCCAAAGATTACAGCAAAGCGCGCCAGCTCGTCGAGGAACTCAATTCCAAAGCCGCCGACTTCGATTCGACGAAGGCCGAGGCCGCCATCGCGACCTACACCCGTGCCAGCGACATGTCGATCATGATGGCCAAAAACCACTTGGCCGCCCAGGACACCGAGAAAGCGCGCGAGGAGATCAAAAAAGCGATGGAAGTCTGGCCGCAGAACCCGAAACTGGCCGAATTTGACCAACTGGTCGAAGCCGGCGGCTCGATGGTGAAGGCCCGCAATGATTTCGACCGCCTGTTCGCGGAAGAAAACTACCGGGAAGTCGTCAAACGCCAGTACGAATTCGCCCCCGCTATCCAGGGCGACGAAGAACGCGAAGGGAAATTCCGTCAGGTGCTCGGCAACATCCAACAAATCGAAGCCGCCGTCGCCGGATCAAAAAAATACAGCTCCGGTGGCATGCTTTACGCCGCGTGGGAAGAACTGGAAGGCGTCCACGAGCGGTTCCCCGACGATCCCGTCCTCAACCAGGAACTGACCGCCCTCGCGCCGCAGGTCGCGGACTTCACAATGGCTCTGAAGCGGGCTGACGACTTTGAAAAAAACGGCCAGATCGGCTCGGCCCTCAGTTGGTATTACAAAGCGAAGTCCCTGCACCCCACCAGTGATCTCGCCGAGTCCGGCATCGCCCGCCTCATCAATCACATCATCCCCGAACCCGGCACCATCGCCGCAGAGTAACACAGGGAGCGCCGGCATCCCGCCGGCTCTGCTTGGGCGTCCCGCCAAAGCGCCTTGGCTGGCGGAAGTGGCATGGACGTCCCGTCCGTGTCCACCGTGGCGGTGCTTTCATAGCGCCCAGCTCTCATCCTCTCCTCGAACTCGCCTTCCACGCAGCCAGACGACCACGTCGCTTGCCGTCATTAAGCCCCGGACTTCCGCAAGTGAGCCCGCCAATTCCGAAAGACATAGAGGTGAACCCGTTTTAAGCCAGCGTAGAAACCGCATTCTTTCCACAGGCGGAAAGGGGCCCGCGCTCTGATCTCTGTGATACGCGAGACCTTCACCCTCCCCTTTTCTTCCTTCAGCTCAAAGCGTTCCTGCAAAGACACGACATGTCGCCCCCAAGAATGATCAGTGGAGGACATTTCGAAACACAGTAATCGTGGTGGGTCCCAGTGGGTAATGCGTTGGATGACAAGGCCTCGGTCCGACCGGCAGCGTCGCTCCGCACCCACTCCTCCCGCTTCATCAGGAAGCTCACATGAAACCGGACGTGGCAAACCTAGACAAAAACAACCAGGCACGTCCATGCGGGAAGACGTCAGGAGAGGCCAAAGCGCAGCGGGAGTGCCGGGGAGAGTCTTACTGGTGTGAATTTTCATGGAGTTATCTCACCAGCGGACAAGAGAGATCGCTCCCCACCACCTTTAGTGATTGAAGAAGAACTCCTTGGAGTTCAGCACGGCCCAGAAGACGTCTTCGAGCAGTGGCTGGAGTTCTTTCGGGTCTTTCACTTCATCGATCACCTTGCCCAGCTGCTGTAGCTCGGCATCGGTCGGTTCCCGCGAGAGACAGCGGAGGTAGATGCGACGCACGATTTCCAACGGCTCGACTTTTTCCTGCAGCCAGGCTTGCACGAGTTTGCCCTGTTGGATGCGGTTCTGCGTATTATCGCCATTGAGCAAGTGGAGGGCTTGCGAGAGATTCGGCTCGAGCTTCACCTCACATGAGCAAACCGTCTTGCGCGTGGAGCGTCCGAAGGTCGTGAGGAAGAAGTTACTCGTATTACCGTCCGCGATCTGCACGGCACGCGCCCCGATGGGCAGGCCCTTGAACTTGTTCTGCGTCTCGGTGCTCTGCGCGAGAATATCGAGGAGGACTTCGGCGCGAACCCGGCGGATGAGAGCGTGCGAGAAGTTCGTGTTATCGCTCTTGTTGCTTTCATTCGTGCGGGTGGAAAGCTGGTATGTGCGGCTCGTGCAGATGTCGCGCACGAGTTTACGCATGTCGAAATTGTATTCCACCAGCTTGTCTCCGAGCGCGTCGAGAAGCTCCGGATTGGTGGCGGGATTCGACACGCGGACATCGTCCACCGGCTCGACGATGCCGATGCCGAAAAAGTGGGACCACATGATGTTGGCCACGTTTTTCGCGAACCAGGGGTTATCCGGTGCGGTGAGCCAGTCGGCGACCTGCTCGCGGCGGGACTTGCCGTCGTCTTTGTCCGCCACTGCTCCGCCGAGGAACTTCGGTGGCAGCGGCTTTTTCGTCAGCGGATGGTTGATGTTGCCGCCGCCGTCGTAAACGATTTGCTCGGAGGGATCTTCCGCGCGCTTGCGCTTGATTTGGGAGAAGAAATTGGCGAAGCCGTAGTAATCTTCCATCGTCCAGCGGTCGAAAGGATGGTTGTGGCACTGGGCGCACTGGATGCGCGTGCCCATGAAGACCTGCGCGACGTTCTCCGTGACCTTCATCACGTCTGATTCCAGCTTGTAATAATTGGTCGCCGGGCTGCTGAAGGTGCCGCCGCTGGCCGAAAGCAAGTCGTTGATGGTCTTGTTGAATGGCTCGTTGCTCGCGATGCGTTCGCGCAGCCACTCATACCAGAGCAGGGCCGCTTTGTAGGTGACGTCGTTGGCGTTGCCACCGGTCGAGCGGATTTGCAGGAGCTCGGCCCATTTCATGACCCAGATTTCCGTGAATTCCTTGCGCCCGATGAGTTCGTCGACCAGGGCATCACGTTTTTTCGGGCTCTCGTCTTTCAGGAAGCGCTCGCGTTCCTCCGGGGTGGGCAGTTGCCCGATGACATCGAGATAAACCCGGCGCAGGAAGACCTCGTCCGAACTCAGCTCGGACGGGACGACGCGGAGTTTGTGGAGCTTTTCATGGACGAACTTGTCGATGTAATTGAACTCCGGAAGAGCGGGTTTTTCGTATTTGAGATCGGCCGGAATCACGATGGCCTGCGTGCCCTCGGTGTAGGTGTGAAAACGCGCCATGAGGAAGGCTTCGCCCCGGTTTTTCGACTTCGCGCGACCGCTGGACTCGTCGATGCCCACCGAGTTATCGTTCGAAGTGGTGAAGGAGGAAAGCGTCGTCACATCCCGGTCGGTGCCGTCGGAATAAGTGGCTTTCACCGTCAAGGGCACTTTTCTGCCGGAGCCGCTGAGGACGAACTGCTTGGGCTCGACCTCGATGCTGGTCGGCAGCGGGATGTCGGCGGGGTCGTTCTTCGCCCCGGTGGCGATCCATTCCTTGAGGGTGGCGTAGAACGGATGGTCTTTTTCAAACAACTTGCCGCCCGTGTGTGGCACGGCACCGATGGCTTTCGTCAGCAAGAGAGATTCTTCCGGCAGGGAGAGATTCAAGCGCCGACCGGCCAGCTCTTTCGTCAGGCGGAAATGATCCCCTTCGGGGTCGTATCCATAAAGCGAGAGCATGAAGCCGTCTTGCCCGCGTGCCGAGCCGTGGCACGAACCCGTGTTACAGCCCGCCGCCGTCATGATCGGCATGACATCCTGCTGGAAACTCACCGGGCGATCTTTCGCCGCGTCTTTCACCACGACCGGAACCTCGACTTTTTTCCCGCGAAACTCGATCGTGGCCTTCGTTTCCCCGTCGGCCTTCGGCAAGAGCGTCGTGCCCTCGATCGCCACGAGATCAGGCTGCGCCACCGAGAGTTTTACCGAAGCCGTGACATCGCGAGTGCTCGCATCCTTGCTCGTGGCAATGACGATGAGGCGGTGAAAATCTCGTTTCGTCTCCAGGCTCACCGAAGAAGGATAGACCGCGATGGAGTCGAGCTGGGGGTCCGGCTGGTTCGGGTCTTCCAAAACCACCCGCTCACGGGCTTGCAAAACGACATCTTCCGGAAACGGGGCTTTGGCCTTGATCCAGTTTTCGAGCAAAGCGATTTCCTCGCTGCTCAAGGGCTCGCGCTCCTCTTCCTCGCTGGAGGGCGGCATAAATTCATCGTCATCATGTGGCAAGCGCAGGCGACGCAGCAACTCGGACTCCGCGATCTTTTCAAAATCAACCGCCGCCGCCGTGTCGCCCCCTTCCAGCAAACCCGCCTTCGTGTCGAGCCGCAATCCGCCCTTGTCCTTGTCCGCGCCATGACATTCCACGCAGTTCATTTCAAGGATCGGACGGACTTGCTCAAAGGAGCCAGCCATGGCCAAGCCGCTGCTCAGCGCCAGGACGAGGGAAATGTTTCGCATATAATTGAAGAGTAGAGAGGTTCGAGGGAGGACTACGCCCGGGCCGAAGCAAAGCTTACGCACAGCGGTCGATTTTTCTCGAAAAAAGACAAATCTCCACGCATTTTCACGAAAAGTCCTATGAACATCCATCACCTCGAGCTTTTTTACCACGTCGCCAAGCACGAGGGCATCACCGAGGCCGTGCGCAAAATGCCCTACGGCATCCAACAGCCCGCCCTCAGCGCCCAGCTCCTCCAACTCGAAAAACACCTCGGCACCAAGCTCTTCCATCGCCGCCCCTTCGCCCTCACCTCCGCAGGCGAACGGCTCTACCACTTCGTCCTCCCCTTCTTTTCCCGCCTCCCCGAAATCGAACGGGAACTCGCCCGCGAAGAGCAATCCCACCTCCGCCTCGCCGCCTCCGCCGCCACCCTGCGCCACCACCTGCCGGACGTCGTGGGCGAGCTGCGCGCGCGCCATCCCGGACTCCAGCTCACCCTCAGAGAGCTCAGCCCCCGCGAGCTCCCCGGCGCGCTGACCCGACACGAAAGCGACCTCGGCATTGGCCTCATCGACCGGCAAACCGACCCCGCCCTGCATCCGGAGGAACTCCTCGCCCTCCGCCCCGCCCTTTTCCTTCCCGCCGGGCACCCGGCACAGACCTGGGACGATTGCCTACGTTCCCCAAGCGACCGGATCGAGCGGCACGGCGCCCTCCCCCTCATCGCCCTGCCCGCCGGCGAGGCCCTGCAAAAAACCTTCCAGCACCACCTCGACCAGGAACGCATCGTCTGGCCCGTTTCCATCGAAACGCACTCCCTGGAAGCGATCACCGACTACACCCGGCGCGGTTTTGGCGCGGGGCTCGGCCTCCTCATCCCCGGCCAGCCCGTCCCCGCCGACCTGAAAGCCCTGCCGCTGGAAGACTGCCCGCCCCTCGTCATCGGGGCCCTCCACCGGCACCCCCTCCCGAACATCGCGACCGAATTTCTCACTCTCCTCCGCGCTCACGCCAGCCAACTCCGCCGCCGCACGCCGGACGCCGACGGAGCCCGCTCTTGAAAATTCCAAAATCGCCCTTTATTTTTCCGCGAAACCACCTATTGCCCTAGCACCTTCCGGCTCGGCTCCAACCGACCGCCCACCCGCCATGTCCACCGAACTGACCAGAAACTTTTCCATCATCGCCCACATCGACCACGGGAAGACCACGCTTTCCGACCGGCTCATGGAGCACACCGCCACCATCACGCAGCGCGAAGCCCAGGAGCAGCACCTCGATGCCATGGACCTGGAGCGCGAAAAAGGCATCACCATCAAATCCCACCCCGTCACCCTCGCCTACACCGCCAAAGACGGAAAAACCTACCGCCTCAACCTCCTCGACACCCCGGGACACGTCGATTTCTCCTACGAAGTTTCCCGCTCCCTCGCCGCTTGCGAAGGCGCCATTCTCATCATCGACGCCGCCCAGGGCGTGGAAGCGCAGACCATGGCCAACGTCAACCTCGCCATGGATCAGGAGCTCGCCATCGTCCCCGTGCTCAATAAAATCGACCTCCCGGCAGCCGATATCGACAAATGCCGCCAGCAGCTTGAGGACATTCTCGCCATCCCTGGCGAAACGGCCATTCCCGCCTCCGCGAAAAACGGCATCGGCATCGAGGACATCCTCGAATCCATCGTCCAACTCGTCCCGCCCCCACCCGTCAACCCCGACGGACTCCTGCGCGCCAGCGTCTTCGACTCCGTTTACGACACCTACCGCGGCGTCATTTCCTACGTCCGCATCGTCTCCGGCGAGGTCAAACGCGGCGATAAAATCAAACTCTTCCACACCTCGAACTCCTACGAGATCAAGGAAGTCGGCATTTTCACCCCGAAAATGACGAAAAACGACATCCTGAGAACGGGCGACGTCGGCTACCTCATCGCCAACATGAAATCCGCCGACGAAGTCAAAATCGGCGACACCATCACCCTCAAGGACAAGCCCTGCCCGGAGCCCCTTCCCGGCTTCAAGGAGATCCGCCCCATGGTCTTTTCCGGCATCTACCCGGTCGACTCCTCGGACTACGTCGCCCTCCAGACCGCGATGGGCAAGCTCCAGATCAACGACGC